>JBAWYO010000014.1:0-17791 GCA_037143495.1 Candidatus Omnitrophota bacterium
TCCATGACCAGTTCAGCCGCGTTCTGCCGTCCGGCGTGCGGGAAGCTTTTGTCGCCCTTGCCGACGCTGAACCGCTCGTCGGCAAACTCTTTGATTACCGCTTCAAGAAAGGGACCGATCTCTGGGGGTATAATTTCGGCGACCTTTTTTTGCGCGCGATGACCGATGTCGCCGGTGACCTTGAAAAAGCGGTAAAAGAGTCGAGCAAAGTCCTCGCGGTCCGGGGACATATTGTGCTTTCGACACTGGCGAATATATCGCTGATCGCGCATCATCAGGACAAGACCGAGACGATCGGCAAGGAGAATATTTTAAACAGTGTCAGTCCGATCGAGCGGGTCTATCTCAGGCCGCACTCAGCCAAAGCTTCACCCGAATTCATCAGCGCGATCACGAAAGCGGACGCGGTTATTATTGCGCCCGGCGCGCTCTATACGGAAACGATCCCGCCGCTCTTACTCGAAGGTGTCAAAGAGGCGTTTGCCGCCTCGAAGGCCGTTACGATCTATGTCATGAATCTTATGACGACAGAAAATGAGACCGAGCGGTATCGGGCGAGCGACCACCTGAAAGCGATAACCGGGCATCTGGGGGTCAATCGCATCGATTACTGTATCGTCAATAAAGGACGCATCCCCGACGATCTTCTTAAAGCGTACGCGCAGGAAGGTGTCGCCCCGGTCGAGATCGATGCCGGGGATCTCGCCAAGCTCGGGACGACGCCGGTCGAAGAAACAGTGGTAGAGAGCGCGGGGCCGCTGATCAGGCACGATCCGTTGCGTTTGACGGGCATATTTCTCGATCTGATAAGTGAATCCCGGAAAAGGAAACCGCATGCCAGACCCCAGGACTAAGACGGAGAGCGTGAACCTCCTGATGGTGATGCATTGCCATCAGCCCGCCGGCAACTTCGATTCGGTATTTGCCGAAGCGTACGATAAAGCCTATCTGCCGTTTGTCCAGGTACTCGAACGCCACCCCTCGATCAGGCTCGCGCTCCATTATTCCGGGTGTCTCTTTGACTGGATAGCGGAGAAGAGGCCGGAATTTCTTGAGACATTGCGGCGGCTGGTCGCGAAAGGGCAGATCGAGATGGTTGCCGGCGGTTATGGCGAACCGATCTTGCCGCTCGTCCCTGACCGGGATAAATACGGCCAGATACAGGCCCTGAAAGATTTTATCAAAGACCGGACGGGGTACGACGCGAAAGGAATCTGGCTTACGGAACGGGTGTGGGAACCGTATCTGGCCCGGATCTTCTCCGAGGCCGGGCTTGCCTATACGATCGTCGACGATTCACATTTCGCGCTTGCGGGCAAGAAGGTCGAGGAGATCCTCGGCTATTATCTGACCGAGGAGGAGGGGCATACGCTCGCGATATTTCCTTCTTCGAAGCAGCTCAGGTACGCGATGCCCTTCAAACTGCCGCAGGAGACCATAGCGTATCTCCGGTCGCAGGCGACGCCTGAGGGCGCCCGCGCGGTCACCTTCGGTGATGACGGAGAAAAATTCGGCCTCTGGCCCCATACGTACAAATGGGTATATGAGGAGGGTTGGCTCGATAATTTCTTTAAAGCGCTCGAGGAGAACAGTGGCTGGCTTCACGTGATGACGCCGTCGCAGTATCTCGAAAAGTATGAACCGCTCGGCAGGATCTATCTTCCCTGCGCCAGTTACCCCGAGATGCTTGAGTGGTCGGGGGGGTATTTCAGGAATTTCCTGGTGAAATATCCTGAATCGAATTGGATGCATAAAAGGATGGTCTACGCGAGCGACGCGGTCAGCGAAGCTGATATAAAGGAGACCAAGGCCGCCGAAGCGAGAAAATATCTCTATAACGCGCAGTGTAACTGCCCGTACTGGCATGGAGTTTTTGGCGGCTTATATCTGCATCACCTGCGCTCAAGCGTCTATACGAATTGCATCAACGCCGAAAAAACCGCGCTCGAGAGCGCCCGGCAGAAAGATCCCTTGCGCGCGGAGGTTCTCGATATCGATAAAGACGGTTTTGATGAAGTGATCCTTGAGAACGGGCCTCTGGGTATCTTCGTCGCGCCGCATGAGGGGGGCGCGATTCTCGAGCTCGATCTTCGTGCGAAGTCGCTTAATATTACCAATACCATGATGCGCCGGTGTGAGCCGTACCACGCCAAGATCAGGAATAAAATAGCGCCGGGGGCGCTGCCGCCGGCGGCCGGTGTCGCGAGTATCCACGATGCGGTCGTGCTGAAAGAGAAAAATCTCGATAATTTTCTGCAATATGACTGGCACCGGAAGGCATTTGCGGTCGATCATTTTCTGGGGGGCGGGGCGACCCCCGAAAGCTTTTCGAAAGCGGCTTTTCCTGAGACGGGGGATTTCGCCTCTGCCGCGTACGCGTTTGAGCTTAAAAAGAGCCCTTCGGCGGTTTCGCTTGAGCTTGAGCGGACCGGCATCGTTATGGCGGATACCCGTCCCTGCGCGGTAACGGTAGAAAAAAGATTCGCGCTCGAGGCGAAAAAAGCGGAAATTCTCATAGCGTATAAGATCAAGAACATGACGGATGCCGACGTTCCGTTCTGGTTCGGGTCCGAATACAATATATCGCTGCATGATCCCCGTTTTTGCGCAGTCGGCGCGTTGAACGACCTGGGATCGCTCCGGATAGCGGATGAGTGGTTCAAGGTCACGCTCAACTATACGATGAGTAAGAAGGCGGGCCTCTGGTACTATCCGCTGGAAACGGTCTCTGAGTCGGAATCGGGTTTTGAGAAGACGTTCCAGCAAATGTGCCTGCTCCTGCACTGGAAGGGGATGTTGAAACCCCGACAGAGCTGGAGCGTTGAAATTACCTTCGGCGTCAGATAAAGAACAGGGCAGCATGGTCATCGAAAAAAAATTTACGATCAAACACAAACAAGGTCTCCATGCGCGGCCGGCCGCTTTATTCGTGCAGATCGCGAATAAGTTTGAAAGCGTGATCACCGTCAGCAAGGGCACGCAGGAGGTTAACGGGAAGTCGATCATGGGCATCCTGATGCTCGCGGCGGAGACCGGGAGCGTCATACGCATTAAGGCCGACGGCAAGGACGCCGTGAAGGCTCTTGATGAGCTCGAGCGGCTTATATCGGGCGAAATCAACGGCGCCAAATAAATCAATGAAACAGAAAATATTGCAGGGCATACCGGCTGCGCCGGGGATCAGTATGGGCAAGGCGTTCCTCTTCGATACGCAGGAGAACGCCCAGCTCGCGAAACGGCCTATCCTCGAAGAGGAGATATCGGTCGAGGTGCGCCGTTTCAAGGAAGCGCTCGAGAAGACGCGCCGGGAGATCGTCAAGATCAAAGAGAGGATCTCCAAGGAGATCGGCGCCGAACACGGCGATATTTTCGGCGCGCATTTGTTGGTCCTCGAGGATAGCATGATCGTCGACGAAGTTGTCGCCCGCATCAAGCGGGAGCGGCTCTGCGTCGAATATGTTTTTCAGGACGTGTTAAATAAGTATGTCAAGGCGTTCTCGAAAATAGATGACGAGTACCTGCGCGAGCGCATGAGCGACGTTAATGACGTCGGCAGGAGGATCCTTAAAAATCTCCTGGGCGAAAAACAGGCCTCCCTCTGCGAACTCAAAGAACAGGTCGTCGTCATCGCCTACGACCTTTCCCCCTCGGACACCGCCTGCATGAGCAAGGTCACCGTCGCGGCATTCGCGACCGATATCGGGGGCAGCACGTCCCATACCGCGATCATGGCGAAATCCCTGGAGATACCGGCGGTCGTCGGCCTTGGCGAGGTTACCGCTGAAATTAAGAACGGCGACCTGGTGATCATAGACGGCAATAAAGGTATCGTGATCATCCACCCCAGCCAGGAGATGCTCCGCACCTATGAATTGGAAAAGAAATTTTTCGAGGATTACGAGCGCAGCCTGCTGAGCCTTCGGGATCTCCCGACGCAGACGACCGATGGATATAAAGTTTCGCTGAACGCCAATATTGAGATGCCGGAGGAAGTTCCCTCGGTTATCTTTCACGGTGCCCAGGGCATCGGGCTCTACCGGACCGAGTATTTTTACATGAACCGGGAGGATCTCCCCGGCGAGGACGAGCAATACGAAGCCTATAAGGCGGTCGCGCAGAAGATGGCGCCGCATTCGGTGACGATACGGACCCTTGATCTCGGCGGCGACAAATTCCTTTCGCACCTCGAGGTTCCTTACGAGATGAATCCGTTCCTGGGATGGCGCGCGATCAGGTTCTGCCTGGCGCGCCCCGATATATTCAAAATCCAGTTGCGCGCGATCCTGCGTGCGTCCGCCTACGGCAGGCTGCGGATGATGTATCCGATGATCTCGGGACTTGAGGAACTGCGGCAGGCGAACCATATCGTTGAAGAGGTTAAAGGAGAGTTACGGGCGAAAAAGGTGAGCTTTGACGAAGATATCGAGATCGGCGCGATGATCGAGATCCCCTCAGCCGCTATGACAGCCGACCTCTTAGCGAAAGAAGTCGATTTTTTCAGCATCGGTACCAATGATCTGATCCAGTATTCGATCGCGGTCGATCGGGTCAACGAAAAAATAGCGTATCTCTATGAGCCTACCCATCCGGGCGTTTTGCGGATCATTAAGAATGTCATCGAGAACGGGCATCAGGCGGGGATCTGGGTAGGTATGTGCGGCGAGATGGCCAGCGATCCGGAGCTTGTTCTTATTCTGCTGGGGCTTGGACTTGATGAATTCAGCATGTCGTCAAGCATTATCCCCCGGACAAAAAATATCATCCGGCAGGCGGGCATAGAGCAGGCGAGAGAGATCGCGCGCATGGCACTTTCGCTCTCGACCGGCACGGAGATCAGGGAGTATGCCCGCGCCAAGCTCAAGGAGCTTATGCCGGATATAGAGATCAAGAAATGACCTTGACCTTACCCGATCATGGCAGAGTGGATATTCTCGGCCTGATTGTATCCCTTCCCGACCAATTTACGGCAGCGCTTGATATATTTGACGGGTCGCGACTGCCGGATCTGCGAAAAGATTTTCCAAACATTCTTTTTACGGGCGTTGGTGGATCGGCGCTTGCCGGAGATTGCGCGCGCGCCGCCCTGACCGATGAATTAAGAGTCCCGCTTCTGGTGAATCGCGAGTACACCCTGCCGGCGTTCGCCGGCGAACGGACACTCCTGCTGGTCAGCAGTTATTCCGGGAATACCGAAGAGACGTTGCGCGCCTATCGTGATGGCAGGAAGAGGAAGGCCAGGATCATCGCGATTACCAGCGGCGGTGAGCTGGCGCGTCGCGCCCGGAAAGACGGCGTTCCCGTGCTCCTGATCCCCGGGGGATTGCCGCCGCGGTGCGCGCTGGGGTATTCGTTCGCGTTAACGGTCTGCGTTCTTTCGGCGGCGGGTCTTGTCGGCGATAAGCGCCGGCATCTGCAGGAGGCCGCCCGCGTTACGTGCCGTCTCAGGGATGAGGAATTGCAGCCGGGGGTATCGCCGGAGAAGAATGAGGCGAAGAGAATAGCCGGTCTTCTCGCGGGAAAGTTGTGCGCGATATACGGTTGGTCAAAATATCTGGATTGCGCGGTGATCCGGTGGCGCAGCCAGATCGGCGAAAATGCGAAGGCATTCGCCACAAGCAATCTGCTGCCCGAGATGGATCATAATGAGATCATGGGATTTCGCCATCCCCGGCCGGTACTCAAGAATACCGTTGCGATATTTTTGACGGACAAGGAAGAGCCTCAGAGGATCAGGCAAAGAACCGTTCTTACCAGGAGCATCATTCAGGAACGCGTTCATCGGGTCATCGAAGTCCGATCGCGCGGGGAGAGCCGTATCGCGAAGATAGCTTCCCTTATGTATATCGGTGATTTTGTCAGCTATTACCTGGCGTTGCGCAACGGCGATGATCCGGCGGAGATCAGCGAGATAGACGCCCTTAAAAAGGGACTGGCGAGGAGAAAATACTCATGGTGATACTGATCCTGGCGGCCGGGTACGCGACACGGCTCTATCCTTTAACGATCGATAAGCCGAAACCGCTCCTGCCGGTCGGCGACCGGACGATCCTGGGCCATATCGTAAAAAAAATCTCTGAGTTGACAGAAGTCCGGGATTGTTTTATAATTACCAATCAAAAATTTTTCTCCCATTTTAGCGCGTGGGCGGAAAAAGCAGACCTGGCGATCCCCCTGGGGGTCATTAATGATGAGACAACGACCAATGAGAACCGGCTCGGCGCGATAAAAGATATAGAGTTCGCGCTCAAAGCCAAGGGCGTTGACGATGATATCCTGGTGATCGGCGGCGACAATCTCTTTGAGTTCAGCCTGAAGGATTTCGTTGGTTTTGCCCGGTCGAAAAGTCCGCATGCGTCGCTCGCGCTCTTTGATATCAATGACCGGGAGAAGGCAAAGCTTTATGGTGTCGCGCGTGTTGACGCTCAGGGGCAGGTCGTGTCGTTCGAGGAGAAGCCCCCCGCGCCGCAGTCGACATTGATAGCGACCTGCGTCTACTACTTTCCCCGCGAGGCGGTCCGCTCCATAACGACCTTCATCGCCTCCGGCAATAAAGCGGACGCTCCCGGTAATTATATCAAGTGGTTAAGCGAGCATGGACGGGTCTACGGGTATAATTTTAAAGAACCCTGGTTCGATATCGGCGATATAGCCTCATACGAGGAAGCGAACAGGATCTATAAGAAAAAAGCGTAACAAGGAACATTACCGGAAGAAAAAGCCGTACTCATAGAAAGGACGAGCATGATGGTTCAGAAAAAGCAAGCGAAGAAGCACAAATATCTTTTTACTTCAGAGAGCGTGACCGAAGGGCATCCGGATAAAGTATGCGACCAGGTATCCGATTCCGTCCTTGATGAAATATTAAGCCGTGACCCGTCGGGACGCGTGGCGTGCGAAACGTACGTGACGATGGGGCTTATGATCGTCGGCGGCGAGATCACGACCCACGCTACCGTTGACATCCATAAGGTGTGCAGGGAGCTGTTGGCGGAGATAGGGTATACGCATCCGAAATACGGTTTCGACCACCACACCTGCGCGATCTTAAACGCGATACACACGCAATCCCCCGATATCGCCAGGGGTGTTGATACCGGTGGCGCGGGTGACCAGGGTATGATGATCGGGTATGCCTGTAACGAGACTCCCGAGCTTATGCCGCTACCGATCATGCTTTCACATAAGCTCTGCCTGCGGCTTGCGCAGGTCAGAAAGCAGAACATCCTGCGGTATCTCGGCCCTGACGGAAAATCCCAGGTGACCGTTGAGTATCATGACCAGCGCCCGGCGCGCGTGACCAGTGTGGTGCTGGCGAGCCAGCATACCGAGGAGATCGTTGATAAGAAGACCGATATGATCACCGAAGAGGCGCGGCGTGAGATCATTGAAAAAGTCGCGAAACCGGTCCTGAAAGAGTATATTGACCGTGATACGAAATTTTATGTCAATCAGACGGGCAAATTTCTGATCGGCGGACCGCAGTCGGATACCGGCATGACCGGCCGCAAGATCATCGTCGATACGTACGGCGGCTCGGTTTCGCACGGCGGCGGCGCGTTCTCGGGAAAAGATCCCAGTAAAGTCGACCGTTCGGCCGCGTATATGGGCCGTTATATCGCCAAGAATCTCGTCGCGGCGGGTGTCGCGGAGAAGGTCATGGTCCAGCTGGCGTATGTCATCGGCAAGGCCGAACCTCTCTCGCTGATGGTCAATACCTATGGCACGGGGAAGCTCAGTGACGAGGATATTGTCACGATCATCAGGGAGAGTTTTCAGCTGACCCCCTCAGGGATCATCTCCGAGCTGAAGCTCAGGGAATCTTCAAATAACCGGTATCGCAAGACCGCAGCGTATGGTCATTTCGGGCGCACTGAAGCCGGTTTTACCTGGGAGAAGACGGACAAAGCTAAAGATATCGCGAAAAAATACCTCTAAAGACCGGAAAGGGGACTATGGATCATCACGTAAAAGACCTACGGCTGGCGGGAAAAGGCAAGCTCAGGATCGAATGGGCGGCCAATAATATGCCGGTTCTTGAGCTGATCAAAAAGAGGTTCGGCAAGGAGAAGCCGCTTGCCGGCACCCGGATAGCGGCGTGTCTCCATGTAACGACAGAGACCGCGAACCTGATGCTCGCGCTCAAGGCGGGCGGCGCCGATTGCGTATTATGCGCCTCGAATCCGCTCAGCACGCAGGATGATGTCGCGGCCTCGCTGGTCAAAGACTACCGGATACCGGTCTACGCGATCAAGGGGGAAGATGAAAAGATATATTATCGTCATCTGAATCGCGCGCTCGATCTGCGCCCGCACATCACGATGGACGACGGCGCTGACCTGGTATCGACGATACATCAGAAACGGCAGGATCTTATACGTGATATCATCGCCGGTACCGAAGAGACGACGACCGGCGTTATCCGCCTCAAGAGCCTCCAGAGCGAGGGGCTTCTGCGTTTCCCGATCATCGCGGTCAATGACGCCGATACCAAACATATGTTCGATAACCGGTATGGCACGGGACAATCGACGATAGACGGCATCATCAGGGCGACGAACAAGCTTTTGGCCGGTTCTCATTTTGTGGTATGCGGTTATGGCTGGTGCGGTAAAGGGGTCGCGATGCGCGCGCGCGGAGCGGGAGCGATCGTCACGGTGACCGAGATCGATCCGCTGAAGGCGCTCGAGGCGGCGATGGACGGTTTCACGGTACTTCCTATGCGGGATGCAGCCGCGATCGGCGATATCTTTGTTACGCTGACCGGCGATATCAACGTGATCCGCAAAGAACATTTCGTCCGCATGAAGGACCAGGCGATCGTCGCGAATTCAGGGCACTTCAATGTCGAGCTCGATATTAAAGGATTAGCATCCATCAGCACCCGGCAGCGTATGATACGCGATTATACCGAGGAATATACGCTTAAGAATGGCAGGAAGATTTACCTCCTGGGCGAAGGGAGGCTTATTAACCTTGCCGCGGCTGAGGGGCATCCGGCAAGCGTCATGGATATGAGTTTCGCGAACCAGGCGCTTTCGGCTGAGTATGTGAAAAAATTCAGCAAGAAACTCGAGAAGAAGGTCTATACCGTACCCCGCGACATCGATGAGAATATCGCGGCGTTGAAATTAAAGACGATGGGTATCAGGATAGACACACTGACCGCTGAACAGAAAAAATATCTGGCCAGCTGGGATCTGGGGACGTAGCGCTGGTAAAATACGTAGGGTCACTAAGGCACTAGACACTAGTCACTAGGAACGGAAAAGAAAGAGGGTCACTAAGTCACTAGACACTAGTCACTAGCAATAGAAAAAATTCTTTAGTTTTTACTAGTGGCTAGTGACCTCACGAGTTTTTCACCAGTAGTGTCTAGTGACCACACGAGACTTTCTCGATGTTAGTGACGAGTGACCTCACGAATGTTTTACCAGCAGTGACTAGTGACTACAGGAGTCTCTCCATGAGTATTTCACGCATCGGGGTACTGACGAGCGGCGGCGACGCGCCGGGGATGAACGCGGCGATACGCAGCGTTGTGCGCAGCGCCCTTTACCGGAAGCTTGAAGTGATGGGGATCTATCGCGGGTACGCGGGCCTGATCAACGATGAGATCCATCAGCTCGACCATGGATCCGTGTCAAATATCATCAACCGCGGCGGTACGATCTTGAAGACCGCGCGCTGTCCTGAGTTTATGACCGGGGACGGGCAGCGCAGGGCCGTCGACATCCTTAAGAAGAACGGGATCGATGGTCTCGTGCTTATCGGGGGTGACGGGACCTATCACGGCGGCATGGTCCTCTCGCGGGCGTTCGGTGTGCCCTGTATCGGTATGCCGGGAACGATCGATAATGATTTAAACGGCACCGAAGCGACGATCGGATCAGATACCGCGGTCAATACCGCGCTCGAGGCGATCGATAAGATACGCGATACCGCGACGTCGATGGAGCGTATTTTCGTCGTTGAAGTCATGGGCAGGGAGTCGGGGTATATCGCGATGCGTGTCGCGCTCGGCGGCGGCGCCGAAGATGTGCTGATCCCCGAAAAGAAGGCAGATTTTAACGAGATGTGTCACGCGATCGTTGAAGGCAATATCCGCGGCAAAATAAGCTGGATCGTGGTTGTTGCCGAAGGCGCGGGCAAAGCGGAAGACGTCGCGAAGAAGATCACCGAGATCACGACGCTTGAAACGCGGGTGGTCGTCCTCGGGCATGTGCAGCGTGGCGGTATTCCTACCGCCGAGGACCGGATCCTCGCTTCGCGGCTGGGCGCAGCGGCGGTCGACCTCCTCGTCAAAGGGGAGAGCGGGAAAGCGGTCGGTCTTATTTCTGACAAGATCCATGTTGTCGATTTTGAGGTAGCGATCCAGAAGAAGACGCTGCCGACCGAAGAAATATACGAACTGATGAAGAAGTTAACGTAAGGAACTCCCCCCAGCCCCCTCTTTGAATTAAAGAGGGGGAGAAGAGAACGCAGGGGTACGGGGGAGTTAAAAAAAGGGAGATGCTACGATGGGAAGAAGAGCGCTTGAGATGGACAGATTAGCGCAGGACCTGCTGCTGATCGATGACCTTGAATCGAAACGGAGGATCGCCAAAAAGATAACCGACATGGCCTATCAGAGCGGTATCTATTCCTCCTCGATACACGAGCTCTACATGGCGCGCGGCAAGGGCGAGTACACGGGCCTCTGCGTACCGGCAATGAACCTGCGCACGCTCACGTATGACCTCGCTAAGGCGATATTCCGCGTCGCCAAGAGAAATAAATCGGGTGCGTTCATATTTGAGATAGCGAAATCCGAGATGGCCTATACGGACCAGTCGCCCCTCGAGTATGTCGCGGTGATCCTTGCCGCCGCCCTCAAGGAAGGGTACCAGGGGCCTGTTTTCATCCAGGGCGATCATTTCCAGGTCAACGAGAAGAAATATAAGGAGAACCCGAAGAAAGAGATCGACACGATCAAGACGCTGATCCAGGAGGCGGTCGAAGCGGGATTTTATAATATCGATATCGATTCTTCGACGCTTGTTGATCTCTCGAAATCGGATGTAAAAAAACAACAGAAGCTCAATTACGCGGTCTGCGCCGAGCTGACCGGTTTTATCCGCAGGATCCAGCCGCGCGGTATCCAGATATCGGTCGGTGGTGAGATCGGTGAGGTCGGTAAAGTGAATTCGAATCCCGAGGAATTACGGGCGTATATGGAAGGGTATAAGGCTACGTTGCGTAAGGGGTATGCGGGGATCTCGAAGATCAGCGTTCAGACGGGTACGTCGCACGGCGGCATCATGCTGCCGAACGGGCAGATAGCCCAGGTGAAGATCGATTTTGAGACGCTGCGCACGCTTTCGAAGCTCGCGCGCGACGAATTCGGCATGGCGGGAGCGGTACAGCACGGCGCTTCAACGCTGCCGTCGGAGGCCTTCCATAAGTTCGCCGAGACTGAAACCGCCGAGGTCCATCTCGCGACGGAATTTCAGAACATGGTCTATAACAGCACGCTCTTTCCCGCCGACTTGCGCAACCGGATGTATGAGTGGACGCGCAAAAATTGCGCCAGTGAGCGTAAGGAAGGTGAGACCGATGAGCAGTTTATTTACAAGGCGCGCAAGAAAGCGCTCGGCGCCTTCAAAAAAGATATAGCGAAACTGCCCGCGGATGTTAAGGACGGTATCGCCAAGGAACTCGAGGCGAAATTCGAGTTCCTCTTTAAGCAGCTTAACGCGGTAGACCGCAAGGCGATGGTTGACAAGGTGATCACGCTTAAACGGGTCATTAAACGTAAAAAGACGGAAATAAAAGAGGAAGAGCTTGTCCGGGACGCTGAGGGCGCAGACTAAGCAGATTTTTTGAGCGCACGACCAGTAGTAAGAATGATAAAAGAAGGGCATGATTCATCATGCCCTTCTTTTGTTGTCAATAACGCGCGAGGATCGCTGCCGGGGATCAGAACCGGTTAATAAGATACATCCCACAAGCGCCGAAGACCAGGTTAGCTGACCATGCCGCCACGGGAGCGGGGAGGATTCCGCCTTTACCCAGAGCGATACTGACCGCGAAGACCCCGTAGAATAAGAGGCCGATCAGAAGGCCCATGCCGACCCCCATCAGTCTTCCGCCCCGTCGTTTTGCGGTAAGTGAAAAGGCCGCCCCGATAAGGACCGCGATGAGATTAGAAAACGGATACGAAAGGCGGGTGTACGCTTCGACACGCAATCCCTGGAGGACGTTGCCGCTTGCCCCCGAAAAACGCTTAATATAACTTTTAAGCTCACTGAGGTTGAGCGCTTCGATGTTGTATTTCTGATTTTGAAAATCTTCGGGCTTTTCCTCGATAGGGAGGATGTTGCGGTGCTCGAAGAGGGGGTCACCTTTGATCTGGCCCTGCTCATCGAGCTTATACGTCGATATATTAAATCCTGCCCATCCGGCCTTGGTCCATTTTGCCTCTTTCGCCGTCGTCTTAGAGATAATATTCTGGTGCCGGTCATGTTCATGGATAACGATATCCTTAAGTGTTTTAACCTTTGGATCATAGATGCGGGCGTAGATGATCCTGTTACCGGCGCCATAGAGCGCGACGTTCTTGATCATGCGCCCGGGGGAAGCGCCGTCTTTTTTCCGTTCAAGTTTTTCTTCGCGTATTTTTACGCATATCGCCGCCGCGGCCGGTACGATGCGGTCGTTGACAACCACGGTCATCAGCGAAATAAAAACTCCCGCGATGACGAACGGCTTCAGGGTCTCCCAGACGCTGATGCCACTGGCGCGGAAAGCGATGATCTCGTTATGGCGCGCGAGATTTCCGAGCGTGTACATCGTTGATATGAGCAGCGCCATCGGAAGCACCTGCACGAGCATCCCGGGGAGCGAGGCGAGGTAAAAGATCACGACCGGTAGAACCCCCGCGCGTACCGCGATGATCTCATCCAGCCTGCTGAAGAGGTCCATAATGATATAGAGGGATAAAAAAATAAAGATGCAATAACAGAGCGGCGCCAGGAAGAGCCTGAGGAGATACCGTTCGATTATTCTCATGGGAGATCCTTCGTGGTAGGCGCTATTTGCGCATCAGGTTGATAAAAAGGCCGACGCCGACCAGGCCTATAGCCATATTGGGGAACCATATGCCGAACCAGGGCGGCACGAAGCCGCGGATCGCGCATGCCGCTCCGGCGGCCAGCAGGACCCAGTAGATGACCAGAATGCCGAAACTGATGCCGATCGAGATCGATCGCTCGCCTCTGCCGGTCCTGATCGCCAGCGGCATTCCGATCAGCACGAAGACCAGCGCCGAAAAGGGGATCGCGAATTTTTTATGAAGCTCGCTTAAGAGCGGTTCGGGTTCAATGCCTTCCTGACCCATTTTTTTAAGTTCGGTGCGTAATTCGTGGATCGTCATCTCGCGCGGTTTTTTGTCGAGGCGCTGGGGCTTGGGCTTATCCTGGAGGTTCAGCGTCATATAATATGTCTTGAAATTGAGTTTGTAGAAATGGGAAGGGTTGGTCAGGTCAGGTTCCTCGCTGGTCCCATCGATCATTTTCAGTTTTACGAGGCCTTTTTTGGGGACCGATATGAATTCCCCCTGTTTCGCGGTGATCGTTCTGGTCGGCCGGTTCTCCTGCGGCTGGTAGATCCTGATATTTCTGAGCGTATTCCCCTTGATTTCATGGACAAAGATAATATATCCCTCAAATTCCTTGACGAAGGTTCCCGCCTCGATATAGGCGGCGGGGGTCCTTATCCCGATCTCCCGCAGGATCTTGCGCGAAGCGAAATGCGACTTTGAAAGGAATTGATCGTTGAGGGGGATCGTGACCGCGCTGACGAGGGCGCCGATGCCGATGACCGGCATCGCTATCCTCAGCGCGCTATCCCGAGCGCGCGCAGCGCCGTTATTTCGTTATCGCTCGAAAGCCGGCCGAACGATATGAGCGCGGCGGTGAGCATTGACATCGGTACCGTGTAGCTGAGAAGCGAGGGGATGAGATAGAAGAAGAGTTTCGCGATATAGATGAACGCGACGCCTTTATTGATGATCAGTTCGGCCATTTTTATGAAATTACCGACGAGCAGGACGCAGGTAAAGGCGGTAATGGATATCAGGAACGCGTTAACGAATTCTTTTGAGATATATCTATTCAGGATCCCGGTCATCGTTATCAGATACCTCTGGCAAATGTGCAACACCGTACACTGCGGGCCCCCGCCCCCTTAAGGACCCTGGAGCATTCATTTAAGGTCGATCCGGTCGTAAAGACATCGTCGATGAGCAGGATCTTTTTCAGTGCCACGGCGTCGGGATCGCGGACTTCGAATGCCCCGCGGACATTCTCAAACCTTGATCCTTTATCGAGTCCGCTCTGGGGGTTGGTATTGATTATTCTTTGTAAACACGCAGAGAGATCGGCGGTACGGAATTCCTGAGCCGCCGCTTTTGCCAGGATAGCGGCCTGGTTAAAGCCCCGCTCCCTGAATCGCACATGGTGCAGCGGAACCGCGATGATACCCTCAATGTCATCAGTAAGAGCGGGGTTCTCGCGCAGATAGCCGATAAAGCGATCCCTGAAGAAATCCAAGAAGGAGATCCGCCCTGAGTATTTAAGCCGGTGGATCGCTTCTTTGACCGTTCCTTCGTATAAAAAGCATGACCTGCTTTGCTCATAGTATAGAGTTCGCCCGCGGCATTCCGGACATAGGGTGACTGTTTCAACGAGCCCCTCCAGCGATCTACCGCAGCCTGCGCAGCAGGGGAGGCGGATGGTCTTCAACTGCGCCGCGCATGCGGCGCAGACCACCTTTTGTTTCGCCGCGGGTGCGGTTATTTTTTCACCGCAGAGACCGCAGAGAGGGGGGTACAGTAGGTCAAAAAACCCGTGTATGAGAAAGCGTATGGGCGACACCGCCGCAGCGTTCATGCGCGCTTAGAATAACATAATTCCAACCGCTTGACAATTGTATTCTCATCATATACTATAGTTACATGAAGGAAAAAAAAGGATTTTCGCTCTTAGAAGTCCTGATCGCAATGGTGCTCCTGGCGCTTCTTACCGCCGGGGCGTATTCTGTCTTTACGTTAATAGGGCAGGGGCCCACCAGCACCGGCATGAATACACAAAGCGTACAGGCGCTCAATTTCGCGCGCGATACCCTTGAGCGGCTCAGATTATCGGTCAGTTCATCCGGGGTGACGGGCGCTGCGCTGGCAAACGATCCGGCGTCGGTAACACCGACGGTCTACCCGGACGATCTACCTTCCGGATACCTGAAAAACTCCTGCGGCGGCACGCGGCAATATGAGGTAAAGGCTGTCGACAAGAACGGCGACGGGATCGCCGATTATACGAAGGTAACGGTTACCGTCAGGTGGAATGGATGAGCCCTGCCCGGGGGAGAACAGCGCTGACGCTGGTCGAGCTCCTTATCGCGATATCGCTCCTGAGCGTTGTCATGCTGGCGACGACGAGCGTCCTCATCAGTTTTAAGAAATTTTTTGTCGACGCCATAGATCAGCAGAACCAGGTGGGCGACGCCGCGGTCTTCTCGGTCGAAGATATAACCTATAAGATCATGACCGGGAGCGCGGTGAGTGTGGTCAGCGCCACGGATATCAGGATCACCGTTGGCACCAACATCCACGAGTATTTTCTCAGCGGGACGACGCTTAAGTATTATACGTATCCGGTCGGCGGCAGTCCGCCGGCGAACGCGGTTACGATGGCGAAGAATATTACTTTAGCGAATTTTCAGCTCAACGCGTACAACCGGATCGGGATCACGCTGGGGTTGACTCCCGTCACCGGCGCTAAACAGCAGGTTTTTACGACCAGCGTCGTTGTTCGTGCCGCTCCACTGTAAGGAAGATATGAAGAAAAAAGGTTCGGCCTTGATCATGGTGATGATCGTGATGATCATTGTCAGTATCGGGATTACGACGCTCCTGCAGGCGATGCTAAGCTACCTGAGTATGCGCAAGAGTAATCTTGACCGGGTGACGGGGCTCTATCTCACTGACGCGGGCGTAACGTATGGGCTCTGGCAAGTTGAACAGGGCAATTACACATCACCGGTCACCTTTACCGAGCAGGGAAGGACCATCACCGTGACGGAGATCAAACAGGCTGACGGCACCTACGCGATATCCGGCACTGTTCAATATCCGGGGTTCTAAAAAAAATAAGGAGAAGGCAGATGAAAAAAGCTTTCACGTTGATTGAGTTGATGATCGTTCTGATTATCGTGGGCGTACTGGCCTCAATAACATTGCCCAAATTCACGAGCACGATTGACAAGGCGAAAGCGGATCAGGCGACGACGTACTTGAAGGTCATCAGGACAGGTGAGCGCATATACTATACGAATAACTATACCTATGTGGCGTGTGCCGATGCGGCGGCGATCAAGGCAAATCTGGGAGTCGAAGTGACGACAGATAGTTATGGGTTCGCGGTTGTCCTTAACCCGAATGACCCAAGCCTGTTCTCAGTAACGGCGACGAAGAACGGTTCGACTGAAGCTGTTTATCAAAAGATCTTTATTGATCAGGATGGGAGGATTTCGAAGCAGACGGAGAAGGGATGCTCTTTCTAAATAACAAATGATAGCAAATAACAATAAATAATAATTAATGAATGTTAAATATAAATATAATTAACTATAAATACTTAATAATAGTTATATTTTAGAATACTAGGTATTAACAAAAAAAACTAGAAGAAGTTAATAGTTATTATAAACTTTATGAGACGCCATGCTTTATATCAAGAACGCCGCTCTCTGCTTTTCCTCTGAAATTGAAGATTCCTCCGGGCTTCTCGTTGAAGATCGCAAAATAAATAAGATTGTGCGCTCTGACAGGTATAAACCGCCGGCTGGAGCTGATACGCTCGATTTGAAGGGGTATCTCCTGGCTCCCGGTTTCATTGACGTTCATCTGCAGGGCGCCGGCGGCGCCGATTGCCTGGATGGCAACGCCAGCGCGATGGATATCATTTCACACGCTCTCCCGAGATCGGGCGTCACCTCTTTTCTGGCAACCACCGTTTTTAAGAAGGAATCAAATCAGCATATCGGTCATATTGCTGAAGCGATGAAGCGCCCCGCCAAGGCGAATATCCTCGGTATCCATCTGGAAGGACCGTTCATTAATCCTCATAAGAAGGGCATGATAAAACCTGACGGGATCATGAAAGCGAACGCCGGGAATCTTGGGCGGGTGTTTAAGGAGTGCCGAGGGGCGTTGCGCATGATGACGATCGCGCCGGAAATGCCCGGAGCGCTTGCCCTGATCCGGCGACTTAAGGGCGAAGGAGTTATTGCGGCGATCGGGCATACCGATGCCAGCTATGCGGCAGCGCAACTTGGCATCACAGCGGGTATTTCACATACGACCCATATATTTAACGCAATGCGTTCTCTCCATCACCGCGAGCCTGGTCCACTGGCCGCGGTTTTGCTTGATAAGAATGTTTCTGTCCAGCTGATCTCCGATGGTATTCATATCCACCCGGCGGTTATTAAGATGGTATACCGGCTTAAGGGTGTCGACGGTATTACCCTTATTACCGATTCAATGGCTTCCCTCGGCCTGCCTGATGGTCGTTACGTCTATGATGGCAGGGAATATGAATCACGTGCCGGTGTTTGTACCTATAAGGACGGCACGCTGATCGGAACCTCGCTGCCGCTCAATAAGATGGCGCGCCGGATGATGGAGTACAGCGGCGCCACGCTGCTTGAAGTGTTGCGGATGATCACGCTCAATCCAGCCCGGGTCCTTGGC
>JBAWYO010000015.1:0-17487 GCA_037143495.1 Candidatus Omnitrophota bacterium
AGATAGACCCGGTCTTTCTTGGCGTGCGGCAGCGAAAGAACCTCGGCGCGATGATACTCTTCCATCACCAGGACGAGGTCCGCCTCACGCATGTCGACATCCGTCAGGCGCCGGGAAATATGGGACCGAAGGTCAAAATCAGCCTCGCGCAGGAGCGTCAGCGTCTCAGGAGTCGCCCCGATGCCGCCGGAGGTACTCGTGCCCCGCGAAAAAACATGTATGTCGTCGCGCTCAATCTCCCGGAGCCTTTTTTTAAGATACCCTTCAGCAAAGGGGCTCCGGCAACTGTTGCCGGTGCAGACAAAGAGCACTTTTTTTATCGTAGGCGCGACCTTTGCCTTCCAGAAATCGGCTTCCGCCTCGGCCAGCGAGCGCCGCGGCAGCGCCCCCTCGCGTATCACCAGGTAGGGGAACACGGTAACATCAACGATCGTCGACTCTTTGCGCAGGGTCGTTTCGCCCGCGTCGATGATCATATCGATCTTGCCGTCAAGCTGCGCAACGATCTCGTGAGCGTTCGTGGGGGCGTGCTGGCCGGAGATATTCGCGCTGGGGGCCGCTATCAGCGTACCGCTCTCCCGGATAAGCGCGCCCGCGACTTTATCATTCGGAAATCTGAAACCGAGCTTGCCCGCGGCCCTGGTACCGAAGATCAGCGTCAGCGGACCCGGCCAGTACCGCTCAATAAATTCCCGCGCGAGCGCGGAAATCTCGCATTCAAATCTCGCGAGGTCCTGCGTTTGGGCTATGTGAACGGTAAAGGGCTTATGCGGCGGACGCTCTTTTATCGCCGCCAGCCGCGCAACCGCTTCAGCGTTAAAAAAATCGGCCCCCAACCCGTAGACGGTCTCGGTCGGAAAAGCGACGAGTCCGCCGGCCTTGATGATCCGCGCCGCCTTCGCGATAGCTGCTGCGGAAGGGTTCTGTGAATCTACCGGAAGGATCTCGGTCTTCATCTCGTATTCTTTTTTAAAACCGCCGTCGTCATTTTTTCCCGGTAATACCGGAGCTTTTTCACCAGCCGCCGGTCGGAGAGCGCTAACATTGCAACGACCAGAAGCGCGGCGTTCTTCGCGCCCGCTTTCCCGATCGCCATACACCCTACCGGAATACCGGCGGGCATCTGGACGGTGGAAAAAAGCGAATCTATCCCCTTTAAATATTCGGTCTCCATCGGAACGCCGATGACCGGCAGGAGCGTATGCGCGGCAACGACGCCGGCCAGATGCGCGGCACCGCCGGCACCCGCGATGATCGCCCGCATACCTTTGGCCTGTGCCGCGGCGACATATTCGATGGTCTGCCGGGGCGTCCGGTGCGCCGAGAGTATCTTGATCTCGTAGGGCACGCCGAACTCCTGCAGGATCGTCGCGGCCTCGTTCATCACCTTAAGGTCCGAATCGCTTCCCATCATGATCGCTACCTGAGCCCGTGCCATAATCATTCCTCGCTTGTCAATTACAACGTTGTTTGAACTGTTATTTACCGTGTATGCAGCGCCCGCGCCCCGATATCGGTGCGATACTGCGCTCCCTCAAAATGTATGCTTGCTACCCCGCGATATGCCTTGCGTATCGCGTGCGCGATATCGTCGCCAAGCGCGGTCACCCCGAGTACCCTGCCGCCGTCAGTAACGATCGCGCCGTCATGCGCTTTGGTGCCGGCGTGAAAAACAACCGTATCCTCAAGCTCGTGCGCCTTCTCCAGCCCCTCGATCGTATACCCTTTTTTATAGTCGCCCGGGTATCCCGCCGATGCCATAACGACAGAGACGCACGGTTTCGGGCTCCAGGAGAGCTCCCCGATGCCACGCAGCGTACCGTCGATCGAAGCCTCCATGATATCGACGAGGTCCGTCTTGAGCCGCGGCAGTATCGCCTGCGTCTCCGGGTCGCCGAACCTGACATTGAACTCAAGGACCTTCGGCCCCGTCTTTGTCAGCATGATGCCAGCGTAGAGTACCCCTTTGTAAGGCTTGCCTTCCGCAGCCAGCCCCTTGATGACCGGCGCGATGACGGTACGCTCGATCTCATCGTAGAGCGTTTCGGTGACGACCGGCGCCGGAGAATACGCCCCCATACCGCCGGTATTAGGCCCCTCATCGCGGTCAAAAACCCGCTTGTGATCCTGGCTCGACGGCAGACAGACAAAATCATTCCCGTCGCTGATGACGAGGATCGAGACCTCCTCACCCTCGAGGCATTCCTCGACGATGACGCTATCGCCCGCTGCGCCGAATACCTTATAATCCATGATATTCGAGATCGCGCCGAGCGCTTCTTCCTTATCTTTAGCGACGATGACGCCCTTGCCGGCAGCGAGGCCGTCGGCCTTGATGACAATCGGCGCGCCTTTGGTGCGGATATAATCTTTTGCTTTCGCGGCGTCCTTAAAAGTCCTCGACTCGGCGGTTGGTACCCCGAGACGGTTCATAATCTCCTTCGAGAAGGCCTTACTCGCCTCCATCCTCGCAAGCTCCTTTGTCGGGCCGAAAACCTTTATCTTTGCCCCCGCGAAGAGATCGACGATACCGAGCGCAAGCGGAACCTCGGGACCGACGACAACCAGATCGATTGCATGCGCTTTTGAGAACGCAAGCAGCCCCGCGAGATCATCCGCTTTTACCGGCACAAGTTCGGCGAGATGCGCGATGCCGCCGTTGCCGGGTGCGCAATAGATCTTCTTCACTCGTTTGCTCTGCGCCAGTTTCCAGACGATCGCGTGCTCTCTGCCGCCGGAACCTACCACGAGTATCTTCATGAATGCGTCTCCTTGTACTCCAGCGCAGGGGCATTCGCGAACCGCCCCTGCAAACTATACTTAGACGACCTTAACCCCGCCGCGTCCGCCCCTGACCTCACCGATGATGCATGACGGTACACCTGCTTTTTTCAGATGTAGTATCGCCGCATCGGCCTGCTCCCGAGCGACGACAACAACCATCCCGATACCCATATTAAAACAGGTGAACATCTCTTTCTCAGCGATATCCCCCTTCTTTTGTATCAGGCGGAATATCTCCGGAACCTCCCAGGCATCCTTATCGATAATAAAATCCTTATCGCGGGGAATGATCCGCGGTATCTTCGAATAAAAAGCCCCGCCGGTGATGTGGGCTATGCCCTTGACAACGACCTGCCCCTTGTTCAACGCCGCTAACAATGAGAGGACCGGTTTAACGTAAATACGGGTGGGGGCCAGAAGCGCTTCGCGGTGGCGCTTCAGTTCCCGCTCGGAAAAAACCTTACGGATCAACGAATAACCGTTCGAGTGGGGTCCGCTTGACGCGAGCCCGATGATGAGATCGCCGTCCTTTGAGCGCGACCCGTCAATAATCGTGCTCCGGTCGACAACGCCGGTACAGAACCCCGCGAGATCATACTCGCCCTTCTGGTAGAAGGCGGGCATCTCGGCGGTTTCGCCGCCGACGAGTGCGCACCCCGACTGTTTGCACCCTTCAGCAATGCCTTTGACGACATCGACCAGCACATCGGTTTTGATCTCGCCGGTCGCGATATAATCGAGAAAAAAGAGCGGGCGCGCGCCGCAGCAGAGAACATCATTAACGTTCATGCCGACCAGGTCGATGCCGACAGTGTCATGTTTGCCGGTCAGGAACGCGATCTTAAGCTTGGTGCCGACACCGTCGGTCGATGAGACAAAGATCGGTTCCTTATATTTTTTTACGTCAAACCCGAAGAACCCGCCGAATCCACCGATACCTTTAATGCCGCCGATCTTATCGACGATCGGCTTGATCCGGTCGACAAAGCGGTCCGCTTTCTTTATATCAACACCGGCACGTTTATAGTTCATTTTTCTCATTGAACTCTCTTTCATGAATTCGCACAGTTCGCCTACCCCGCACCCTTAACCCTTTTTATATGCCTACCTTTTTAAAGATCCTGTCCACATAGGCAAGATGATATTTCAAGTCGAAACATTCCTCGATCTCCGCAGCGGAGAGATACCCGCGCACCTCGGCATCATCCAGCAGAACCGTTTTAAAATCGGGACCGCCTTCCGTCAGGCCGAGCGCCGCGCGCTGGACCATATCGTACGCCTCCTGCCGGGTAAGCCCCTTGGTGATAAGCTCGAGCAGGACCCGCTGCGAAAAGATGATCCCTTTGGTGATCCCGAGGTTCCTGAGCATCGCCTCAGGCTTGACGACGATCGTATCGACGATAGCGGTCATCTTGGCGAGCATATAGTCCAGGAGCATTGTGCTGTCGGGGAGGATGACCCGCTCGACCGACGAGTGCGAGATGTCGCGCTCATGCCAAAGCACGACGCTCTCAAGCTCCGCCTGGGCGTTACCGCGCAGGATGCGCGCCATGCCGCAGACACGTTCGCAAATGATCGGGTTCTTCTTGTGGGGCATCGCGCTCGACCCCTTCTGCGTCGGGGAAAAGTACTCCTGCGCTTCACCGACCTCGGTCCGCTGGAGATGCCGTATCTCGGTCGCGAGTTTCTCGAGGGATGTTCCGACGATCGCCAGCGTCGTCACATACTGGGCGTGCCGGTCACGCTGCAGAACCTGGGTCGCGATATTCGCGCCGGAGAGGCCGAGCCGTTTACAGACATACGTTTCAACGAACGGCTCGATATTGGCGTAGGTACCGACCGCGCCTGAGATCTTCCCAACGCTGATGACGTTCCTTGCCTCCTGCAGGCGATGCAGATTACGCTTAAATTCATCATAAAAAAGAGCCATCTTAAGACCGAATGTTACCGGCTCCGCGTGAACTCCGTGCGTCCTGCCGATCATCACGGTTTTTTTATGTTTCCGCGCTTTCTTGCGCAAGGCCTTCAACAACAGGCGCACGTCGTCAATAAGAACATCGGCGGCCTCCTGCATCATGACCGAGAGCGACGTGTCGAGCACATCGTTCGAGGTCAGCCCCATATGGACATACTTTGAATCGGGACCGATATTCTCGGCAAGATTATTGACAAAAGCGACCACGTCATGGTTGGTCGCTTTTTCGATCTCCTTGATTCGGTCGACATCGAACCGGGCCCGCGTTTTGATAGTCTGAAGAGCCTCCCGGGGCACCTTCCCGAGCTTGCACATCGCTTCGCAGGCGGCGATCTCGACCGCGAGCATCTTCCTGAATTTGTTCTCTTCCGTCCAGATCGCGGACATCCGCGGCAAGGTATATCTTGATATCATGTTATTATTCTCCTAATTATATGATAGTAAATTTATAACATAGAGCGTGAATAGTGTCAACCATTTCGACCGGGCGCCGGAAGCTTCCGCAACGGCCCCATGACACGCTTTAGCGCCCCTGATATCTCCGGCAAACGGTCAGGCGGTGAATGGATTTTTTACTTTTTTCCAGTCAATCCCCTCTTCCTGCCACTCATCCGGCTTCGCCTGGTTTGTTCTCACCAAGACCGCGAAGAGTACCGCTTTCATGCTGATGATTTTGTTTAAGAGCTCCCGCGGTATTTTGTTATTCTCCCCCCGCAGCTCTTCGATCGCAGAAATAATGGGTAGGTCGACTAATCTCTCCGCCTCCCCCTTATCGCAAAGAGCGTTAAATCTTTCTATCTCCCGATAGAGCAATACAAGCCCCCGAAGAATAGCCGGATCTTCGACCCCCTCCGGCGAAGCGGCATCCGCCGACCAAACTGCGTGAGAGAGCTTATGAAAAACTTCGAACTTGTTCTTTTTATCACATGCAAGGATGCCTTGATTCTCAGTTAATTCGTTGTATATCCTCTTCAATAAGTATTTTACCCCCGCGTAGGAACTGCGGCGATCATTCACCTTCATCATGAACCACACAAGAAAAAACCCCGCTATGCCGGTAACTATCGCGCCGATAATGATCTGTTTTGCCAGGTCGGTAAGCTCCATACATCACCCCTTTGCGTGATCAGCTCTAACGCTTCGATCGCATCCGCCGCCGTGATCGCCATTTTGATCAACCGCTCTAGATACCATATACTACCAAAAAAAAGAGCCCCTTACAACTCATTGAGTTATAAGGGGCTATAAAAATAGCGGGGGTGCGATTTGAACGCACGGCCTTCAGGTTATGAGCTTTCTCAGAGTTTTTTATCATTTTTGTTTTTGTTTGTTATTGTTATATGTTGCTTACCGTTAGGATATTTCCGCTTTGCTCTTGTTTTATGGTGTTGTGTCTTGTTTCGGCGTGTTCCAGCCTCCGTACAGCCTCCGAAGAATCAAAAAGCTGCGCATCAAGTTTCTCTCCTGCCACAACTTGATTAATTGGAAGAAGGACCATAACAATCTATGGCCGGCATAGACCCGTCGTAGACACGACACAAAAAACGGCGGAAACGGCTGAAGCCCGGGGACAGGGGAAAAAAATTTATTACAGGGGGGCCATACAACTTACTGACGGAAAAATCATAGCGGGTAAGAATTCGAAGTTCTTCCACGCCTCATCGAACTTGATGCTGAATACGGTTACGAGCCTCGCGCATCCCCGGGTTAGATCAACCTACTCTCGGCGCAGATCATAGGCGAATAGCAAAATTGGGAGAGACCATCATGCAGTTAAATCTGAGAATCTCGACCTCGAGGAGACGCTGACCGCGCTCTCAACCAGCGCGGCGGCGAACCATATTGCTTCGTAACGTAATACTATTTTAAACCTAAGCCCCATCCGGTGCGGCGGGCTTTGTCAGCCTGGCAGCTATGGGCGCCGTATTAAAATCGACTATTCGAGCCACAAGTGTTTCCCACTGATCCTGCGGTGGACAGCATTCCTTGCAAGGAACCGGCGTTCCATTTATATCCCCCAGATTTCTCGTTGCCGCCAGCCCCATATTTCTCGGCAGTATCCCTCTCGCGGCGGCGCATGATCCCGCGTGGACAGTAACATTTCCTTTCTGACTCTCATCAAATACCAGCTCTAAACCTTCGTCCCCCACAAGACGCAGCCTGTATCCGTTGTAATCTGACGGATCATCGACGGGGGCGGTAACTAAAGGCGCCTCATGAAACAACGCCGGGTTAAGGCCGGACGTGGCAGTAGCGGCTGCGGAATCGGCGGGAACGGATTCGATCTCGGGGTGAGCCAATCTCTGGGCGATCCCTTCCCACTGATCCCGCGGCGGACAACATTCCACGCACGGAACCGGCGTGCCGTTTATTTCGGACAGGTCTTTTGTCGACGCAAATTCCTTGTTTCTCGGCAATATGTCTTTAGCCGCCTTGCATGATCCCGCATGGACAGTGACATTTCCTTTTTGACTGCTATCAAATATCAGCTCTACGCCGCCGTCATCGGCAAGGACAAGCCTATGCCCTTTATATTCCAGAGGGTTTCTTGCCTGACTCGCAATCGCAGGCTGCGCGGCAGGCAGGGCCGCAGCCGCACCGGCGCCGTTAGAGAACGCCGGCCTGGAAGGTCCGGCGGGTTCAATGATGATCCTCTCGGCGGTGTCCAGCCTTCTGAAAATATTTTCCGGTCCGACCACTAATTCATTGAACAAATCCACTGAACTGGAAAAAGAGCCGGCCGCAAGTTCCAGCCTTCTGCATAAATCATCAAGCGCTCTGTCAAGGTATACGATCTCGTTAAAAACCAACGGGGATCCCGGTGACTCATAAAAATATCGCCATACATATTCGGACAAGAGGCACATCTGACGCATCCGTTCTTCGGGGATCCTGCGGCCGTGCAACGAAAGAATATCCTGCGCGCGTAGAACGCCCTGGACAACGCGCCGCAAATCACCCATCACATGCCTCCTGCGATACCATACCTCATCGAAAGAAGGTATTACTACCTGACTTTGTACGGCAATAGCGGTTAAACAGATTTGAGAAGAGGTCAATGGCGCCTGGACGCCGGATCCGCACAGGAACCCGGTTATCTGTCTCACGCTGTCTATCGAGTGAACGCTATTTTGTAAATTGTGCGAAGCGGAGACTAAGAACGACGCTACCGCCTCTTTCGCTCTGCCAAGCACACTGTCGCCTCCCGGGTTAAAAGCATCGACTCTTCTCACGCTAACCGCCAAATTATCAGTAATGAGCGTGCCGACATCATACATGCTGGCATAAAGTTTTGTAAGCCGGTTCGCCGTCGGGCGGGAGCGGGCGATCCTCCTGTATTCGAAGAGCTCGTCCGGGTCAAGAAACCCCAGCCTTGACTCCTCAATTATCCTTTGGTATTGATACGGCTCCACATGTGGATACAAATAATTCATATCGGTATTGTCGCGCACCCACATCGCTAGATCGCCGTAGAACCTATGGCTGGCCTCCGGTATCGCGACAACCATCGGCTTGATATAATCATGCATGGAATCGATATGCGAGAACACTTGCGCCACGAGAGAAAGATAGGCAGACCTGCTTTCAGTATCGATAAGACTCGCGTAGACACGCTCAACGGAGGCCCCGTGTGGGTCTAGTATAATATGGGGTTGCCTAAGGTCATCGACCACAACCTCAACATCCATAAAAGTGACAGCGGGGGTGGATGGCATGAATCTTGCGGGATCATGCCTGTTCGGGATGGCGGAAATCTCAAATTTATACACCTTTTTTTTCGGCTCTTTCGTCGGGGGAGGAAGCAATTCCCTGGATACCGCGACTTCAACATCCGGTATACATCCTGTCTGATCATAAAATCTTTTTTGCAGGCCTATAGATTCAAAAAAATTACACAACTCTTCTCTAAGCGTCACTTCAAGGGGCCGGCGCAGGCATCCAGAGTCGGTAAGCGCGGCGTCTTCCAGCATGCCGCTTAAGCGCCTAAGCCACAGTATATTGCTCGCGCTAAGATCCGATTCGTCAAAATGCGCGGCTTTCAGAACCGCGGCCCAGGCGCTGCAGACAGCCAGCCTTTCCTCGGGCCTGCTCTCAGCTAAAAGTTTCTTATATTCCCTTTCCCAATGCCTCATTTCGGCCATAAACCGTCCAGGCTCATCAATTTTTATAAGGCCTAATATACGCATGCGCTGCCTGAATTCTTTAGGCTCGAGGTCGAAAAGCGCCGGCGCCAGGCTGGCACGCGATACTTCTGAGGGAAGCGGGGCGTGCGCACAATATGCATGTACATAAAACAGCTGATCTATCGTTAAACTACTTTCTGAAAAAATGACCCTTCTTCGCTCGGATGAATCCAGCGTATCGCTCATCTCGTATTCGCGACGGCCTTCCGCAGAAGAGAGAAAACTAATACAATCAGGTATATACCTCGGTTCCTGATCGCAATTATAGTACCGGCCGATCGCCATAGACAGGGCGTCGAGCATCATGGGGTCCTGGCCGGATAACTCTTCCCGTTTCATCGTATGAACGAGCCAATCTACGGTCTCAAGCATTGATTTTCGCAGGACCGCATCCCTGAAAAGCGCGAGGTTCCTGGCGCGAAACGCGCGCTGCCTTCTTGCCATCGCATCAGGCTTGAACTCAGGGAAAAACTCATACAGCCGATCCTTTTGCGCTTCCGACATGTCAGCCCGTGATTGCAGGACCAACGCCTGAATTCTATGAAATATCATCCACCCCGCCCGCCCGTTCGGCAACCCATCCTTGCCAAGCCCGAGACTTTTCAAATAATCCTCATAAAAACCCGCATCGGCTCCCTCCGGGCCGCATTCCGTCATGAAAAACGCGGTCCGAAGCATATCCCGCGTCGCAAGAATATCTGTGGGATCAATGACCTCATCGCCCGCCACAAAACCCGCGATAGTATCGCAAAACCCTCTGAACTCCTGGGCGGCGGCATCTATTACCGCCGGGTCCGCGGTATCGCTGGAGGACGCCGCAAAACACATTATCCCGACATATTGGTCGATCTGCGCGCGAAGACTTCCGGGCACATTCGCATACGATCCCCAGGTTTCCGCCAACCGTAAAGGCGCGTTTTGATAAAAATTGGTTATCATGCCGCTCATATCCTGACCAACGCAAACCCCGCTCTGGAGTTCCAACACTTCCGCGGACTCCGGCTTTGTACGGGCGCCGCCTTTTCGGGCAGCGGCAGCCGCGCCGTGATCAAAAAGCTCTCCCATAAAAGTCAGCATTTCCGGTTTTCGGATCAATCCCACGGCATCGACAACGGTTAAGCACGTCTTTCCCGGATACGGCCGCAATCCACGTCCTATGCTTTGTATATACTGGATCGTAGATTCCGTATTGCTCCATAAAATAATTTGATCTATAGCCGGTATATCCATCCCTTCGTTAAAAATATCGACCGCCGCGACTACTTTCGGTATCGGCCGGTCGGCGTAAGGGCTTTTCTTTTCCCCATCTACGACCGGGTCATCGTCTCTGACCGGCCAGACACCGGTGGCCCACGCCTCCAGCGCATCGTCAAACCATCTGCCATTATCTATTTTCCGGTCATTGCTTGTTAACGTAACAGTGGGCACTGGAGTCCCGATAACCGTTCCGTTAATATCTTTAGGATCTGAGAAGAATTGTGCCGCGGCTTCGGCATGGGCAATGCTGGGCGCTAGCACAAGACAGCGGCCTTCGCCGCTACCTTTATTTTGGTGATAGAGATTTAACAGGGTCGGAAGACGCGTGGGAGAATACTGCCACTGGGAGTATACGTCGCGCAACGGGGAATCGGCGGGTATCATTATCTGGTGATCCGGTGATATGCCTACCTGCCCAAGGATATCTCCGTCTCCGGGAACGTAATTTATTCTCGTTAAATACCCTTCGTTCTGGGCCTGATGGGTACGGTATTCTATCAAAAAATTATCGTCCCGCGTACCCCGGGTTTCGGTTTGGGCAGGCCCATTCCTGTACAATCCGACAATGCTTTTGCGGTCCAATCGGCCCGTTTCGGTGGCGGTCAATCCCAGAACACCGGTTTTTACGGGCCTGCGGGTATCGGGCTCCATCAGGCGGTTATATATCATTCTGTTGGTCCTGGCGGGCAAATGGTGCGTTTCGTCCTCTATTACAAGGTATACCCCCCTGTCAGCTATAAGCTTTTCAAGGCGGCCACCGTTCAATAAAGACATGGGACCGGCGAAAACTATTTTTGTATTGGGGCCCCATACGGCTTCCCGGTCATAGATCCTGCCTACCGTTCCTTCGGGGTACTCGCCCGGATAATATAGCTGAAGCTTTCTCTCGGTTTGTCGTAAAATATCTATATTATTTACTAAAAAAAGCGTAACGCCAGCGTCGTTCGAGCCGGGATGCGTTGCACACTGCGCGTTAATCCATGTTTCATACCTTCGCGCTACCTCCAGCGCTACCCTTGTTTTACCGGTTCCGGTCGCCATCGCCGTTAGCGCTGACTGATTCGCCTCAAGGCTCCTTTCCGCATCATCTATAGCTTTCGTCTGATATCCGATATTTTCGATAGGGCCTCCTTTGACCCTGCTATTTAGCTTTTCATCCCCAACGATCGCGCGACGCCAGGTATTTTGGGAGCGCTCCAAATTTTCCGGCACTATTCCTTTCTGAGGAAAAACGATTTCATTTATATCGGTCTGGGAGGGTATAACCGGGGATACTATCGTTTCTCCTTCAAACCTTACTCTGTAGCGAAACCTGCCAGCAATATTTATATATGGACCGCGCGCATCTTCTCCATGCTCGATCTGAACCTCATCTGGCATGGTCTGGCACCCGGCCAGCGGCAACACTATATCCCGTATAAAACCTTCCGCCCTGACCGGCATCTCCTCTCTGGTAATTTTGAGCAGGATAGGTTCGTAAGGACGTTCTATAAGCGAGAGGGGCCGCAAAAAGGATATTCGACTATAAGGGGCCGCCATAAACCCGAATAAGGGCGGGTTGAATAAAAAAAATAATATAGCGATAGCAAAAACTATCATAATATAAGGCTTTTTTAAATACTTTGATTTGTTTAAATAAATTATCATTCTATGCACCTTTAATAATGTCGGATATAAGAACTTATTTACTGAGCAAAAAAATACACTTCTTCACTAGTAAGTATACTATATAATTAGAAAAAGTCAATTTTATCAAAGCTTTTTACAGCCTATCAGTCTCTGCCTCGCTACCTGCAGAACCTAACATATATGCTGCTTCATTTCATGGCGTAGTATTAGCCTCCGTACAACCTCCAAAAGCCTAACCTGCCTGAAAATAAAAAAACGAAGATAAGCGTAACTGCCTATCTTCGTTCATGTTGTAAAAATAGCGGGGGTGCGATTTGAACGCACGGCCTTCAGGTTATGAGCCTGACGAGCTACCGGACTGCTCTACCCCGCGATAAAAAGCCTTGTCTCGCGACTGAAATAACGTGGCCGGCTTTTTCCAAAAGGGAAACGCAGTTTCCCTTTTGGGGATACCCTTCCGTAAAGGATTATCGGCCACTTCCTTGAGAAATAAACAATCTTAAAGAAAGAAACGCGGTTTCTTTCTTTAAGAAATCTTTCTTCCTTAAAGGAGGCTTCTTGCTATTTGAAAGAACTCAGATGAAAAAGGCGCTCGTGAGCGATCTGAAAGGAACAATCTTTCACGAGTGCAGTAATTATATCATGAACAAATCCGGAAAGCAATTATAATCGCTTTTCTTATTTTTGCTTCGCGTCGATGTGTTTCTGGACTTCCGTGATCTTATCGCCCGATTCTTTAAGGAATTTCTTGAGTTTTTCCTCGAAAAAACCGTTGAAAGAACCGGTCGACGGCGCCGGCGCCGGGGCGGCGTTCTTCAGGCTCAGGTCGATCTTTCCTTCCGGGGTAACCCGCAGGACGCGCGCCTTGACCTGGTCGCCGACTTTCAGATGGTCAGCGACATCCTTGACGAACTCATCGGCAACCTGCGAAATATGGATCAACCCGCGCTTATTCTCCCGCAGATTACAGAAAGCCCCGAAATCAGTTATCTTAAAAACCACCGCATCAACAATGTCGCCTTCTCTCATAAGATTATTCACCTTTGGCTTGTCCTTCGTTCCGCTCCTCTTCGACGATCTTATACGTAATTTCGCCTTTTTTAGAGATCTTCAACTTCTCGCGCGCCACCTTTTCCATGTAGGTCGTATCCTGCTCAAGGCGCGTGAGCTCCTTACTATACCGCTTGTTCGCCGCTTCGAGCTGTACCATCTTCTCGGTCAGCTCCCGGTTGCGCGCGGCGAGTTCCTGATATTTTGAATACCCCGGCAAAAAGATCATTACCAGCAGTATCAGTAGACCGAAAAGTTTGGTTACTTTCTTTTTTTCCATTGCGTGGCGCCATAGACGGCGTTGCGTCCCAGCTCTTCCTCAATCCTTAAGAGCTCGTTGTATTTCACGATCCGGTCGGTCCGCGAAGCGGAGCCGGTCTTGATCTGCCCGGTGCCCGTCGCGACCACCAGATGCGCGATCGTCGTGTCCTCGGTCTCGCCGCTGCGATGGGAGATGACCGCGGTATAGCCGGCCTCTTTGGCCATCTTGATTGCCGCGAGCGTCTCGGTCAGTGTGCCGATCTGGTTGACCTTGATCAGGATCGAATTGGCGACCTTGCGGTCGATGCCCTTCTGAAATATCTTCGTGTTGGTGACAAAAAGATCGTCGCCGACGATCTGGATCTTGGAACCGAGACGCTTCGTCAGTTCCAGCCAGCCGTCCCAGTCATTCTCGTCAAGGCCGTCTTCGATCGATACAATCGGATATTTTTTAACCCACTCCTCATAGAACGCGATCATATCGGCGCTGGTATTCTCTTTTTTCTTCTCCGCCTCGAGGATATAGCTTCCCTTCTCATAGAACGAGCTCGATGCGGCGTCAAGCGCGAGATTAACGTCCTTACCCGCCTTGTAGCCGGCCTGCTTGATCGCCTCAAGAATAACTTCGACCGCCTCCTCGTTCGAGCGCAGGTTGGGCGCGAACCCGCCCTCATCGCCGACGGAGGTCGAGAGACCTTTTTTATGCAGGATATTCTTGAGGTTATGGAAAACTTCGGCGCCGATGCGTAGCGCTTCGTGGAACGACCCGCCGCCGAAGGGCATGATCATGAACTCCTGGAGATCGACGTTATTGTCGGCGTGCGATCCGCCGTTGATGATATTCATCATCGGCACCGGCAGGACATTCGCGCTCTCTCCGCCGATATACCGGTAGAGCGGTATTCCCTTCTCGAGCGCCGCCGCCTTACAGACCGCGAGCGAAACGCCGAGGATCGCGTTCGCGCCCAGGCGCGCCTTGTTCTCGGTCCCGTCGAGCTTGATCATAAGCTCGTCAATCTCTTTCTGCGCGGAGGGCTCCATCCCGAGAAGCTTCGGCGCGATGATCTTCTTGACGTTATCGACCGCCTTCAGCACGCCCTTGCCCAGATACCGCGCTTTATCGCCGTCCCTGAGCTCGACTGCCTCATACTCTCCCGTCGACGCTCCGCTCGGCACCGCGGCCCTGCCGATGATGCCTGACGCCAGGATAACATCAACTTCAACGGTCGGATTGCCGCGCGAATCGAGGATCTCGCGGGCCTTGATTTCTTTAATTGCGCTCATGTAAAAGCCTCCTTTTGCCGATACTCTCTACGTTATAAATACTTTTCTTCCAGTGATCTTCAGCTTCCGCTCCACAAAAAGTTTTATCGCTCGGGGATAGAGAATATGCTCCTGCCGGTGGATACGCGCGGCCAGCGTCGCCTCGGTATCCTTCGCCCCGACCGGGATCGCTACTTGCAGAACGATCGGCCCGGAATCGAGCCCCTCATCGACGACATGGACTGTCACTCCCGTCACCTTCACGCCGTACGCGAGCGCGTCGTCGATCCCGTGCGCCCCTTTGAAGGCCGGCAGCAGGGAGGGATGGATATTCAGGATCCGGTTACGGTACTGCCGGACAAAACGCGCGCTTAAGAGACGCATAAACCCGGCCAGGACAACGAGGTCGATCTTTTCTTTTTTCAGTTCTTTGATCACGGCCGCATCATACGCTTCCCGTGTCGGGAAACCTTCTTTGGTCAACACGAACGTCCTGATCCCGGCGCGAGTCGCCCGCGTGAGCGCGTAAGCGTCCGGATTATCGGCAACGACCAGCGCCAGGCACGCGCGGATCGACCTTCTTTTGACCGCGTCGATGATGGCCTGGAGATTTGTCCCGTTGCCCGAGCAGAATACCGCTATCCTCATTATCTGGACAGCCCCTCTATCTTCTTCAGGAGATCGGCTTTCGAATGCAGGCCAACCATCCGTGATGCCTCGACACCGTTCTTAAAGAAAATGACCGTCGGAATGTTGAAGATATTGCAATCCCGGGTGATCTCGGGATTCTCATCGACATTCACTTTACCGATCCGAGCCTTCCCGCCGAGCTCGCGCGCTAATTCCTCAATGACCGGGGCTATCGCCTTGCAGGGTCCGCACCAGACCGCCCAGAAATCAACGAGCACGACGGTCGGGGCCGCGAGAACTTCCGTTTTAAAATTAGCATCCGTAAACTCATATACCGCGTTTGCCATGTACTCCCTCCTCGGAACCGATACCCGTCAACCAAAGTTATATTGACATCACCGGGTAATTACTATATACTCATCTCAGGAGAAAACAATGAACGGTAAAATGACCTGCTGCGAATCATGTAAAATATTCTGGTCCTGCGAAACCAAGTGGTACCGCGGTGAACGCGCCGAAGAGAATATCTGCTGCACGGTCTGCGATTTTTACCAGGAGTGCCTCAAGAACCCGAAGTCCCGCCACAAAAAGCACGCCGCTTAGCGTACCGAAGACCGAGTCCCGTAAGCCCCATTGACGCAAAAACAACACCGCACCCGACTAGTATCCACTGCCTGGCGATATGCTCAGCCAATATTGAGGTCAGGAACATAAAGAGCAGAAACGCTATATGGATCACGATCTCCTGCGAGCTGAAGATCCTGCCGCGCATCTCATCCGGTATCGTCTCGTGCACCAGCGTATTAAGGGAAACGATAACCGGGCTGATCACGGCGCCGATAAAAACCGCGATCGCCCCCGCGACACTGTAACGGGGAAACCGCGGTATCAGCGTCGCGAAGAGCGTGACACCGATCCCGCTCAGGACCAGGCTTGAGAGAATGACCGTCGGCTTCTCAAGGCGCTGTCCGAACCTGCCATAGAGGAGCGCCCCGCAAAAAAGACCGGCGCCGAGGAACATACCCAGCAATCCGAGATCGGTCGTGATCGTGCCGAACTGCTCCTGAATAAAAACGATAATGACGCAGAAGATCGCGCCGGCGCCCGCCATCAGCAGAAAGAGCGTATTCATCACAAACCGCGCCTTTGGATACGAGACGATGAACTGGAGCCCCTCTTTGACCTGGACCCAGACCGGCTTTTGTATGGAACCGCTAAACGCCTTGCCGACCAGCTTTAGGTCCTGCCGGTAGGTCGCGGCGACGTCGCCTTTGGGCCTGATGAACGATATCAGCGTCGCCGACATAAAGAATGACGCGGAGTCGATATAGAAACCGCCGAGCACACCGACCAGTTTTACCACGATGCCGGCAACGCCGATACCAAGAACGCCGGCGATCATAAAGGTCGTATCAGAGAGCGAATTCGCGGCCAGGAGCTTCTCCCGGGGTACCAGCGTCGGTATGATCGCCATCTTGCTCGGCACGAAAAAACGGGCGAGCGAGAACGTCAGGAAGACGATGATATAGATGGGGATATTCGACCGGGTATGCGTGATCGCGAACGGTATCAGCAGAACCAGGAACCCGCGCGCCACATCCGCGATGATCATGATATGGCGCCGGTTGAGCCGGTCGACATACGCGCCGGCGATCGGGCCGATCACGAAGACCGGGATGACGCTGAAGAGCATCAGTTTCGCGAGTTCGTACGTCGAGAGTGGCATACGCTGCGAGACAAACCCGATGAGCGCCATCTGATTCAGGCGGTCGCCAAAATTCGAGATGATCTGGCCGAGCCACAGGCAGAAGAAATTCTTTTCCGCTAAGACTTCCCTGAATCGCGCCATCTAGATCGTGTACCCGCCGATGCTGCGTGAAAATCAAAGCCCACGGGTGGATTTGAACCACTGACCTGCGGTTTACGAAACCGCTGCTCTACCAGCTGAGCTACGTGGGCAAAAAGCCTTGTCTCGCGACTGAAATAACGTGGCCGGCTTTTTCCAAAAGGGAAACGCAGTTTCCCTTTTGGGGATACCCTTCCGTAAAGGATTATCGGCCACTTCCTTGAGAAATAAACAATCTTAAAGAAAGAAACGCGGTTTCTTTCTTTAAGAAATCTTTCTTCCTTAAAGGAATACGTCTTGGAAGCGGAAAGACTCGCACGGAAAAATCGCCCGCGGAGCGCTTCCTCTGCAAGATTAAATATGCCGAGGGGCAGAATTGAACTGCCTACGCCCGCCTTTTCAGGGCGGCGCTCTACCAATGAGCTACCTCGGCGAAAAAACCTTCTCTCTCGCTGTAAGATGAGGCGTCCGGTTTTTTGTAAGGGGGAAACGACGTTTCCCCCTTACGGTACCCCCTTCCGCAGAGGATTACCGGCCACCGTCTTGAAAAATGAACAATCTTAAAGAAGGAAACGTTGTTTCCTTCTTTAAGAAATTATCCTTCCTTA
>JBAWYO010000016.1:0-16685 GCA_037143495.1 Candidatus Omnitrophota bacterium
TAGCGCTCAGATACGCTGATGGTTGTTCCGTTTGCCATTCTATCGCATCCAGGAGTCGCTGCCGCTCGGCCGGTATGTATGTTTCATGAGGCGGCACCACGCGATCCAGAAAAGAACGCGGGCGCAACTCTTCGAATCTCTTACCAGCGCATGTGCCTCGAACGCTTGGGAGGTGCTGACGGGAACCCATAGCCAGGACCGGCTGTGCGAAAAACAATCCCGCAATAACTACTGCTATGAGTTTTTTGAGTGTTGCGTTCATATAATGACCTGCCATAAGATAAGAAAAATGTTTATTATCATCGTATAAAAAAATTACTTACGGGGTATGCCTTATATCTTCAAGTATAGCACACAAGTATAATCTGTCAAATAAAACTAACTAACTTTTTTATTACCTAATATCAAAACTTATTTTCCTTCCTCCCGTTACTGCTGGATTTGGTTCCGCGTATGCTCATTCTTTGGCGCTATGCTTTTTTATTCAACTGCTGCGTAAGCGCTTTGAGCTCCTGAAATCTTTTGATCGCGGCCGCATCGTGAAGCGCGAAAATACTGTTATTGTGCAGCAAAGGATCGGCATCAGGCGCAAGTCCCGAGCGCTCGTACTCGGGCGTCCCGGGGATCGGTGAGTACTCTTCCAGATGGATCTTCACCTGATGCGCGGCAGCGAATCGGATCGACGCTTCTATCTCGTCGGCCGATTGACCAGGAAGACCGATCAAAATATTGACCCCGATCTCGCGCGCGAAATATCCCGCGCTCGTTAAATGATCGACCGCCCGCACAAAGTCATCCGTCGTCGTCTTCTCCCCGGTCATCGCCTGCCGCTCTGCGGAGACCGTCTCAAGCGCAAGGCGCGGCCCGATAAAGCCTGCGCGCTTCAGCAGCCCGGCGATGCTGCCCGTCATAAATCGGGCGTGCAGGCCATTGGGTGTGTGAAAACGAAGGAGAAGATCTTTCCTCAGAAGCATTCCGAGGATCGGCACGATATGCCCCGGCGCCTCGTACAAAAGGGCGTCATCATAAAAAGCGAAATCTTTCACGCCGAAGCGCCGATGCAAATCCTCGATATATCCGGCGACGAATAAAGGCGTCTGGCGGGCGAATTTTTTTCCAAGCAGGTACCACCCGCAATAACTGCATTTAAAGGGGCAGCCAGTCGACGTGCGAATGGTTATATATCCAAGATTTTTATAGAGCTCGTAGGCGGGAATGACGTTGCCCTCATCGATATCAGAAAAAGTGTTAGCGAATCCGGTGACCCGGCCGATGAGTTCCGCGATCTCCCGCAGACTGCTGCCGCGGTAGACATAGTCGGCACCACTCTGTGCTTTCGCGTGTTTATAACACAGGTTCGCGTATACCCCGCCCAAAACGATCGGAACGCCCGGGAACGCTTCGCGCGCCATCGTGATCGCCGCGGCAACGCCCGGATACCAGTAGGTCATACCCGAGGTGACGAGAATAATATCGGGGCGCGATTCAGCTTTGAGAAATGAACACGCGGCTTCCTGCGGCAGGCCGTAGCGTTTATAATGGCGGGATACGCGTTTAAGAATAGCGGGTTTTTCGACGATCTCGGCGTGGTAAAAACCGCTGCCGTAACGATGCTCAGCGGCTGAGGGAAGACCCTGGCTCGACCTGTCCAACAGGTCAAGCAGGCTCACTTCCCAACCGCTGCGCTTTAAAACATTCGCGATCGTTAAAAGGCCGAGCGGTTTTGACCAGAGATCGTAAGCGGCAAAATCATAGATCCACGGGTTGATCAGCAGGGCGCGCATCCGGCACATCCTCATACGTATTCCGTTCGATCCGCGCGAAGAGACTGTAGACGCAGGGCACGACAAAGAGCGTCAGGAGCGTCGAGACGATGACGCCGCCGATGACCGTGATCGCCATCGGTATGCGCGTCTCCGCTCCGGGGCCGAGGGCGAGCGCGGGAGGCAGCGCCGCCGCGATCGTCGCCAGCGAGGTCATCAGGATCGGCCGCAGGCGTATCGGGCAGGCCTCAAGGAGCGCCTCACGGGGAGCGAGCTTCTGCCGGCGCATCTGGTTCGTAAAATCAACGAGCAGGATCGAGTTCTTCTTGACGATACCCATCAAAAGGATCATGCCGATGATGCTGTAGATGTTGAACGACTGCCCTCCCAAGAGGAGCGCGATGAACGCGCCGGAGACCGCGAACGGCAGCGCGAAGAGCACGGAAATAGGATGAATGTAGCTGTTGAACTGCGAAGCAAGGACCATATACGAGATGATAAGGCCCATCAGGAACGCGAAGATCAGGCTGCGGAACGACTCTTTGAAGGTTTCGGTATTGCCGCTGAAAACGATCCGGTACCCCTGCGGCAGGACCTCTTTCGCGATGCGGCTCACCGCCGCGAGAGCGTCCGTCTGCGATCTACCCGGCGCGACGTTCGCGAATATCGAGATCGCCCGCTCCCGGTTGCGGCGCGTGATCGTCAGCGGCGTCGGCTTACGGACGATCTCAACGACATCCTTGAGCTGGACGAGCTCTCCCCGGTTGTTCCAGACAAAGACCTCCTCGATATTCTCCTGCCGGGTCCGCTGTGAGGGTATCAGGCGAACGCGCACATCATACCGGCGCCCGCCGCGCGTATATTTACCGATGCGCTCTCCCCCGATCAGGGCATTGACCGCCTGGCCGATCGCCTCAACGCTCACGCCGCGCTCTTCCGCTTTCGCGCGGTCGGGCAGGACCCTGATCTCGGGGACCTTCGCGAGAAAATCGGTATCGACGTCGAGCATAAGGCCGCTCTGCGTCATGCGGGCGCGCATATCATCGGAATACGCCGCGAGCTTTTCCCAGTCGGGGCCCCGCAGGGAAAATTCGATCGGCAAACCCCGCTGAGCCGAAAATCCCGACAACGAAAGATCCTGGATATATGCCTTGGTATCAGGGATCGCGTTCAAGCGCGTCCGCAAGAGCGTCATGAGATCGGCCTGGGAGAGCGCGCGTTTTGCCGGAGGCACGATGGGCCGCTTCCCCGGCTCTTTGAACGTCACAAAAATCATCGCCTGGTTGACTTCGCCGCCGGTGAAGCCGCCGACCAGCGCGAAATAACCCGCGACTTCGGGACGACTCAACACGAACGTTTCAGCTTCCTTGACACGGGTATCGGTAAATTCGATCGATGACCCGACCGGGGTCTGGAGCCGGCAGAAGAGCATGCTCTGATCCTGGGAGGGCACGAACTCTTTGCGCAGGTATTTGAACAAAAAGAGCGACCCGGCGAAAAAAACCGTCGCCAAGCCCACAATGATCCAGGGCTGTTTGAGCGCGGCGCCCAGCGATCGCCGATACCCGACGGCAAGCGACGCGAACGCCCCCTCGACCTTTCTGCCGATGAACGTATGACGCTTACCGACCTCAAGGAACTGCGCGCAGCGCATCGGCGCCAGCGTCAGCGCCTCGAGCAGCGAGAGCGCGACCGCGATCGCGATCGTGACACCGAATTGGAAGAAAAATTTTCCGATGACCCCCGACATGAACGCGACCGGCAGGAATATCGCGATCAGCGCTATCGTCGCCGCGAGCGCGGCGAACGTGATCTGGCGCGCTCCCTGCCGGGCCGCCTCGACCTGGCCGACGCCTTTCTCGCGGAACCGGACGATGTTCTCAAGGACCATGATCGCGTCGTCGACGACGATGCCGATCGCGAGCGAGAGTCCGAGAACCGTAAAGGTGTTGAGCGTAAACCCGAGGAAGTAGATCACCATGAACGTCCCGAGGATCGAGGTGGGTATCGCCAGCAGGATGTTGAGCGTCGCGCTCCATGAACCGAGAAAGAACCAGCAGACGATCGAGGTCACGATCGCTGAGAGCACCAGCGTAAAGGTCAACTCGCGGATAGACTCCTCACTGAACTGCGTCCGGTTGAACCGGACCTCGGCGCTGATCTCCGGGGGCAGTGTCCGCTTGACCTCGGCGAGGCGCTTCAGCACGCGACGGGCGACCTCGACTTCGTTCGACCCGCGCTGCTTGAGCACGCCAAGCCCGACGGATGATTTGCCGTTCGAACGGGTGATGCGCCGCACATCCTCGAGACCATCCTCAATGCGGGCGACATCTTTGAGGTAGATCGGCTTATAGACCGGCTTCCCGGAGCGCTGCGCGATCACGACGCGCCCGAATTCTTCGACGGTGGCCGCTTCTCCCATGACCCTGACATTAAACTCGTTTGCCGTGGTCTCGATGCGTCCGGCGGGTATCTCCTGGTGCTCCTTCCGGACCGCGTCAATAACGTCCTGTATCGTCAATTGATAAGCGGAGAGTTTCTGCGCGTCGACCCAGATGCGCAGGTTCCGTTCGAGAAACCCGCCGAGAAAGATCCCGCCGACGCCGCTGATCGTGGTGAACTGGTCCTTCAGGTGGTCCTGCACATAGGCCATAAGTTCGCGCGGCTGCAGCGTTTCCGACGAGACCGCAATCCAGATGATCGGGTGATCATCAGGATTGGTCTTGGTCACGACCACCGGATCCATTTCCTTGGGCAGGCGCTGCTGGGCCTGATCGATCTTGGTCTGCACATCCTGGATCGCGACATCGATGTTCTTTTCGATCTCGAACTCTATCGAGATCGTCGCCGAACCCTGCCTGATCGAACTTGAGACCTCGCGCACCCCCTGGATATTCATGATCGCGTCTTCGACGATATCGACGACGTCGGTCTCCATGACCTCGGGCGCGGCGCCTTCCCAGGTCACCTCTGCCGTCACAACCGGGAAATCAACATCGGGCAGCATCGAAACACCGAGGCGCTGATAGCCGATGAAACCGAAGAGCATCAGCGAGATCATCAGCATCCAGGCGAATACCGGGTTTTTGATCGAAAGATCAGAGAGTGTCATCGATCATCTCCATACCACCAGTTCCGGAAGCAACGACCAGCTGCCAATACAGGCGACGGGTATCATAGAAGGCGTGAATATAGTTTACGCGGGAATCCTGCAATGTCTGGATCGCCTGCAACACCTCAAGATTATTAACGAGGTTGAATTCGTAATCTTTTTTCTGCAGGCGGTAATTCAGACGCGCGTAGGCGAGCGCCTTCGTCAGATATTTAACGGAGAGGATATCGCCCGTCAGGCCGTTATAGGCATCCCGGACATCCTGCAGCGAAAGACGGACCGTCCGCTGATACGCCAGATCGCTCGCGCGCTCCTGGGACGCGGCTTCTTTAACGGCTCCATAGGTTTCGGTGCCATTAAAGAGCGGGATGTTGACCATGAGCGCGGCATCCCATTTTGCCTCGGTCGGCTGCGTCGATCTGCCGGTAAAATAATTGCCTTCGACCGAGACTGTCGGGAAAAATCCGCTCCTGGCGATCTTCAGGCGGTTGCGGGCGACATCGCGCGCGAGCCGCGCGGCTTCAAGGTCAGGGCGCCGCGCCGCCATTGAAACATATGATGCCTCCGTGCCTACCGCGGCGATCTTGCCGTCGATATCGCGGACGCCGTCGATGCTGCGCCCGGTCAGGAACTCAAGCAGGTCCCGCGCGAGCGCTTCACTCTTGCTGACCGATACCATCTCTGATTCGACGCCGTAAAGCTGGGCGCGCGCGCTCGCGACTTCCGATGAGCGTGACCTGCCGAGGCGCTCCCGCGCTTTCAGCTCTTCGATACGCGCCAGAAGCGCCCAGCGCGTCTGTGTGAGCGCCCGCGACTCTTCACGCATCTCGATCAAAAGATAGAACGCATTGGCGATATCACCCAGCAGCAGCTGCCGTGCCCGCCGATATTCATAAACGCGCTGAGCGCGTTCCTGCTTACTGCCCGACATACCGGCGAATTCCTTAAAACCCGAAAAGAGCGTCTGCGTCAGGGTAAATTTTTCCTCGGCGCTGTGGACCCGATTCGTCGCAGAGGCCGCGTCGCGGTCCTGACAAAACGCATTTACATTATATGAAAGATGCGGCAGCAGCAGGCCAAGCGACTGGGTAAAATGCGCCTCCGCCTCCCTGATCGTCTCCCGGTTGATCGCTATCGTCTCGCTTCTTTTGAGCGCGAGTTCATAGCAGTCCGCCAGCGTCAATGTACGCTCCTGAGGGGGGAGCGCGTCGGCCGCCACAGAGAGCGCCGCCCCCGCACCGATCCCGCCAAGGGTAGTTTCGATAAAAAGTATAAGAATTATATACCGCACACTACGTTTTATATTCATACCAATCTCCCCGTCAATGCGCCACCGGCGCACGTTAGCATCCCCGCGTTCATCCTGCTGCCGTTCAATGCTCATGAGTATAGCATAGTAGTCACATCCGCAACAAGTTTCCCCTGCAAACCTGTCAATAGCCCTGGAATCCGTTGACGCGAACCTGCGCGATGTGCTATATAATAGCTATGGGAAAAAAGAGACCGGCTATCACTAAAACGATCCCCTGCGTCAAGTGCAAGCAAATCAGCCCGGCCAAAGAGACCTGTCCTGCCTGCGGAGGCAGCGGCTGGCTGACACTCAAGCAAATAACAAAACCACCAGTGCGGCGACCCTTGACGGAACCGCCCGAGACACCGTGGTCGATCCTGCATAATTGATCCGCGCAGTACCCCCGCTTACCCCATCGAAGGAAGTGTCTGGCCCATCATCTGCAGGCCGATACGCAACCCGTTGCTTGCAACGGTCACATTACGCACTCCGGCATCGGTAAAGGAAAACCGGTACTTGGGATCCTCGCAGGCCACCTCAACGATAAGCCCGACCTGCAAATAATACTGCGTAATGACCGCGATCCCGTGAGGAGCAAAATCACACATCCTCGCCTTGAACTGGGTCGTATCATCGCTGGCGATACCCGCCGAGTCAAGGACCGGCGCCCTGATAATAACTTCAGGATACTCAGCCCCCTGGCGCTTTTCTTTGCGGGATTCAAGAAAAGACCGCGTTGGCGTCCCCGGCCGCGCGTTCTCGGTCTCGATTCTTTTCCGGAACTCACCACTCGCTTTTCTGTCGATAGCGGAAAACCCGACAAAAATACCGATAACGAACCCCACCACCGTGCCGATAACCACAAAGATAACCATGCGCCCCCCCCTGACTAGTATGATTCCGTCTTTGGCGTATGCACCAGCGCCTCCGGGATTATCCTGAAGACCTGTTCCACAAAAAGGTGCTGGTCGGTCTCGCGACCATACCAATCTTCGTTGATCTGCGCGTCAACTACCCTGACATAGAATTCGTTTTGAATAAGCCTTCTGAAAATAAGAAAAGGGTCGTAGGAGAGACCAGTCGCCATAAGATAGACCGGGCGCCCCGCCGCGAACGCGCCCTTAAGCTCATCGAGAAAAGAAGTCCATTCCTGTTTATCGCGGCCGAGAGGAGGCTGTAGCACCTGTGACCGCGTGTAATAGGTAAAGAAAATTTTCTCGTCCTGGGTGATGATGAGACTCCCCGGCCCGGTGATCTTTTCCACCCTGCGGGCGAAATCGCTCTGATACGCGTGCAGATGCCGCGAATAGATGATAAAAAAAACCGGGGTAAGCATCGTTACAACACACAGGCAGGCGACCACATTCCTGATAAACACAAAACGCTTCAGCGAGGCGAGAGCAACGCTCGTAAAAAAGAAGAGAAAAAAAAGCGGAAATATGAAGTAGCGTACCGCCAGGACCTGCATATTCACAAGCGCAACGAAAAAGAAAAGAAAACCGGCCAGAAAAAATGCTGTTTCCCTAAAACCACGGTCTAATAATTTTTTAAGAACTCCGCACCCGGCGAGAGCCACGGGAAGCCATGCCATCTTAAAGATCAGCCGGGCACCCTCCCCTATCCTTCGCAGGCTGATCCCGCCAAAGACCTCACTATTAAAAGATTCCCTATGTGAGGTGAGAACTCCGGTGAACATCCCGAAGAAACGGCCGCAACCCGGCGTCACCAGGGCGATGAGCGCCACCGGTACCAGCGAAAGAACGACTAAACAGGAACCTTCCTTAAAAAAAGAAAAAAACCGGCGCGGGAACGGCGCCCCCTTTTCACAGCCGCGTTCGAAAAAAAGTGCTGCCAGATAAACGCACAGCAGGATCCCGCTTTCGGGCCGCGAGGCGATGCAGAGCGACAGGCAGAGCGCGCACCAGATGAGCCGCTTCCTGAAAAAGAAGAATATTGAAACCGGCATGAACATAACCGCTATGCTCTGGTCGATCCTGCCGAAAGTCGAAACCGAAAAAAATGGCGGAATAAACGAGATCAGCGCCGCATACAACAGGGCGAGCGTCCTGCCGAATAACCGCTTAAATGTTTCATAGAGAAAAAGAGAAGCGAGTGAAGCGCAGAGCGCGGTTAAAAAAAGGATGATCGGCAGATCTCCGAGCCGGGGACAGACCAGATCCCGCGCATGGGCGATAAAAACCAGCAGAAAAGCTACTAACGGAAAACCGGCGGTATGAAATAAAGCGGTCCGCTCGCGCATCGAGACAAGATACTCGGCCACATCATAGTGAAAAGGCCCTTTGCTCAACAAGAGAAGCCGCGGAATGAAGGTCAGAACAAAAAGGCTGAGAAGGATAAACCAGTCTTTCCGCGTGGTCATGATCGTGCCGGCGCGCCGTGCGCATTGATACGCTTCCGGTACGCTTCAACACGTGCCGGTTCGCGGGTAAACCACGTGATAAAAGCGCTGAACCCTTCTTCGAAGGTATACCGGGGGGTCCACCCCAGCTCCCGGCGGATCTTGCCCGTATCAGCGATCCAGACGCGCTCATCCCTTCCCCTGCTCTGCATGGACCCCCACACCGGCTCCTGAGCGACTGGCATCAGCCGACGGGCGATCGCAACCGCCTCCCTGAGAGAAACCTGTGTCCCGCTGCCTACATTATAAACCGCGCCGGGAGCCCTGAGTGGACTTTTCGCCGCCAGCACATAAGCATCAATGACGTCATCGATATACACAAAATCATGCGCCGCAGCGGGATCGACGAGCGGCGGCAGCCGGCCGCGAAGGCCGTTTAAGATCAGCGCCGGCAGCAGACGGAAGGGATCTTCAAAAGGGCCATACACCGAATAGAGACGCAGCGTCGGTATTAGCATCTTCTGCCCGCGCGCGCTGGATTGACAAAAGACGGTGGCGCCCAGCTTGGTGACAGCATAATGACTCTTCGGCTGGGGCAGCTCATCTTCGGTGCACGCGTGATCTTGGGAGCCGTATTCTGAGGACGATCCCGTATTAACGAAAACTTCGCACCCGCTTTTATGGCAGGCTTGGACGAGATTGATCGTTGAAACGATATTGGTCCTGACCATCATCGGGAGGTGCTTCTGCCAGGAATAAGCTCCGTACGCAGCCAGGTGAAATACCCACGCGGGCCGAATTTCGCCGACTGCCTGGGTGACGGCGGGGCGGTCACCCAGGTCGACTTCCCGGATCTCAATATCAGCGCGAATCTCTTCAATGCGCCAGGGATCATAGTTATGACGTACCAGCAGGCAGACCCGGTGGCCATCACGCAGCAACCGACGGACCAGATTGGCTCCGACAAACCCCGTGCCCCCGGTAACGACCACACGCTTACCTTGCATGAGCTCTCCTCCCGCCCTCGACCATCTTTTAGCGGGTATAAACAACCACGTAAACCGCGCAACCAACTGTTCGTAAAAACGGTATCTTTTCGATATATGGTTCGACCCGCTTGAGGATGCGAGCCGCCGGATCAGGGCAGAAAAACGGCACTAACCCGACAAATGAACGCGAACGCACCCGCGCGCCAAGTGTACCGATCCAGCGATCGAGCGTGACAGAAGTATACGACCGTTCCCGGTGTTGGCGATGATACGGGGAAAACCACTCGAGCACCTTGAGCGCGGGATTATAGCCGTTAGGTTCGAGCACAATAACCGTCGGGGCGACCCGCAACGCCTCGCTCAATACCCGGCGGGGAACATCCATGTGGTGCAGAACACCCCGGACATGGGCGATATCAAAGGTGTTTGCCGCGAACGAAAGCCGGTCGGCGCTTTCTATCCTGAAATCAATCGGTCGCCCCCGGCAGTTATCGCGGGCGACCTTGACCGCGTCCCCTGCCAGATCGACCCCCTGCATGCTTGCCGGGGCTCCCCGGTCAAAAAGCTCAAATGTATACGCTCCATCCCCGCACCCGATATCAATAACCTTCTTACCGCGCAGATCAACCGCTGCGAGCGCGGCATCGGTCAGCCGGCGATTGGCGAGCAGACTGCTCAGTGACGCATTCGTGGTATAACGATACCCCCGGTTGACGACGATATCATCGTTAAAAGCGGTGACACCCCTCAAAGGATTCTCATTATTTTGCGCAAGCATTTTTTGGTATCATCCTAAAGATTCTTCGTCGTCTCGCCGCCAAAGGCGGCGGGCTCCTCAAAATGACCTATCAAGTAACCCTTTCATGGTACTTTTTGCTATGTTTTCTGCGCTATTATATACATGTTGCCGATCGGAAGTCGCACCCTGACCCCCCCAAGAGCGGTGTTCCCGGTGATCCATATAAAAATCCGCTTAACCGGGGCCGGCAATGGCGACAGATGCACGAGATACCGCATGGTGTATCGGTTGAACACCGTCCCGCGCTCCCTAACCCGGAACCCGTGATCGATAAAGAGCCGTGTCATCGTTTCGGGGCTGTACAGATAGGTGTGCTCGATGTCGATGACGGGACTGCGCTCCGCGAGCACCCTGACCGGCAACGACCGTATATTATGGTTCAACGCCATGACACATCCGCCCGGTTTCAATAGTCGGAAGCATTCATCGAGCAGCGCGCCCGGGGCATCCATATGGTCAAGTGTCTGGAAGAGACAGATCGTATCAAAGAGTCCGGGAGCGAAAAGCCCCGGGCGCATGATCGAGCATACAATTGAATTCCTGATCCCGGCCGCTGCCGCCGCTACCGCCCGCTCGCTCGGTTCGACTCCGGCAACGCGTTGATATCCCTGCCGGCGCGCTTCCTCAAGAAAAAACCCGGCGCCGCAACCGATCTCAAGAAGAGATCCCTGAGTCTGCGAATACCGCCAGACCTTCTTCAAATATCGGGCATAGGTCGCGTTGAGATTTTCGACTTCCGGCGCGTAGTTGAACGAACTTTGCCGGTAGAGATCGCTGGCAACATTTGCGTCCGCCGTAGGGTCAGAACGGACCAGACCGCAGCTTTTACACCGGACAATGCGATAGTGAACTCTGTCGGGAGAACGTCGAGCCGAAAAGATCGCGGGATCGAAGGAGCCGTCGTCAAAGCGGGATCGGTAGACCTCAGCCGCGTTATTTTCGGTACCGCATATCGCGCATTTCGTCGGATACAGCGCTATCTTAGACATGGGCCTTGTCGTCAGCGGCGGCTGCCCGCAAAGGGTCGTTAAAGATACTCTCAATAAGATATGCGGGGCGGCGCTTGACCTCGTCATAGATATGGGAGAGATAGGAGCCGATAATGCCGAAACAGAGAAGCTGGACTCCTCCCATAAAAAGGATCAATATGATCAGGGTAGTAAATCCCCGGGGCGCGATGCCCGGATACAGCAACCGTAAAAAAAACTGGGTGACTATCGCGAAGGCCGAACAACTGACAACAATAAACGCAAGCCAGACAATAAAATCGATCGGCATGTACGAAAATGAGAAGATCGCTTTGCGCGCCCACCCGAGGTTGCGCAGCACGGAATTGGTTGAGGTCCCGAACATCCTCTCGGGGCGCACGTAGGAAACCCCGACCTGCCTGAAACCGGCCCAGGCCCGCAGCCCCCGCAAAAAACGGTTATTCTCTGGAAAACTGTTCAACGCGTCGACGACGCGCCGGTCGATCAGGGAAAAATCCCCCGCGTCAACCGGGATCGACACATACGAAGCCGCCTTAAAAATCCGGTAAAATATTTTATCGGCGATCTGCAGAAAAAGCTTCGCCTGGCGTTTAACGCGCACGCCGTACACGACATCGTAACCTTCCCGCCACTTGCGGACGAACTCTTCGATCAACTCCGGAGGATCCTGCAAATCACCGTCAAGCAGCACAACAGCGTCGGAACACGCTATCTTCATGCCGCTCGTAAAAGCGTTCTGTGACCCGAAATTCCGGGAATGATTGATCGCGATAACTTTTTTATCTTCTTTGCAAATCGCCGCGAGAACCTCGCGCGCGTTATCGGGGCTGGCGTCATTGACAAAAATAATCTCATAGTCGACACCGATCTTTTTAAAAACATCGGTCAGGCGACGGTACATAAACGGAATCGCCGGTGCGTCTTTATAACACGCGATGACGGCGCTTATCTTCTTTGTCTGCGTTTCAGCTGCCATGTATTCCTCCCCGCTCCGGCAAAATATTCCCTGACCCGGCCCTTGAGCCGACCGCGCGTTCGATGCGCTCGGTGATCCCCGCGGCGTCGATACCGTGCCTGCGCTGCAGGAACGCCTGGCTGCCCACTTCGCAACCGGGCGTTTCGGCGACCCCCAGGCGGATCACCTTGCAGGAGATGCCGCCGGCAGCGGCTACTTCCGCAACGAGCGACCCGAGGCCGCCCGCGATGTAATGCGCTTCAACCGTCACCGCAACCTTAACCTTCGCCAGTTCCCGGGCGATATCGTCAACCGGCGACGGTTGCACGCTCGCGACGACCATCAAGGTTGATCGTATACCCCGCTCAGCAAGAAGAGCAACCGCCGCCGCGGCCTCGGTCGTTATCGCGCCTGTCGCGATCAATAACACGTCAGTACCGTCACCGATCGTCTGCGCCCGGCCCGGCTCAAAACGTCCGCCGAGCCCGGGGATGAGGGTCTTTTCATCCTTGCCGATACGATAATAGACCGGGCCCGGGAGCCCCCAGGTCTTTTCGAGCGCCGAACGCGCCTGCTCGACATCAGCGGGAGCCACGACCGAAATGCCCGGTTGTATCCGCATAACCCCGATATCCTCCAGGGCGTAATGGCTCAAACCGTTATGCCCGTACTCAAAACCTCCCCCGACGCCGACGATACGCACGGGAAGCCGGTGCGCTATCGGGCCGTTACGGATAAATTCATAGGGGCGCAGGCAGGCAAAGGGCGCGATCGAATAAACGAACGGAATAAAACCGGCTTCGGCCAATCCTGTCGCGAGTCCCACCATGTTCTGTTCGGCAACGCCGACGTTGAAGAAGCGGCCCGGAAAACGTTCGGCAAACGGTTCAAGTGTCATATAGCCGAGGTCGCCGGTCAGGAGCAGGATCCGTTCATCGCGTTCGGCGAGCGTGACCAGTGTTTTGATAAAGGCCCGTCTCATACGTTATCCCCGTTCTCGTCCAGGGCTTTTTTATATTCCATATCCGACATCGGCCAGTAATGCCACTTGATCTGGCTTTCCATATACGAAACCCCTTTGCCGAATGTCGTCCTCGCGATCATAACGTGCGGAGCGCCTTTGGTGGTATCGAGCGCTTCAATGGCGCGGGAGAAACCTTCGGTATCGTGCCCGTCGACTTCGTGCACGTCCCAGCCGAAAGCCCTCCAGCGTCCGGCCATCGGCGAAAGATCAAGGACCTGCCCGGTGTATCCAAACGCCTGCTGGCCGTTCAGGTCGATGATGGCGACCAGATTCGCGAGCTTATGGTGAGCGGCGAACATGACCGCCTCCCAGAGCGATCCCTCGTTGCATTCAGCGTCGCTGACGAGAACAAAGACCCGGCGCGCGGAAGCGCGCAGCCTGCCGGCGAGCGCGGCGCCGGCGCCGATCGAGAGGCCGTGCCCGAGCGAACCGCTGCAGAAATCGATGCCGGCAAGTCCGTGCTCGGGATGCACCCCTACCATACTATTGTCGCAGCAATAGGTGCTCAACGTCTCCCGCGTGATCCACCCTTTCAGGTAGAGCGCGGCATACAGCGCGAGCGCGGCATGCCCTTTCGAAAGAATAAAACGGTCGCGATCACCGTCGCACGGATCGAGCGAGCTGAAGATGTCGCCGTAGAGCGACGCGATGAGATCGGCGATCGAGAGCGCCGATCCGATATGCCCCACCCGCGCGCGCATCGCTTCCTCAAGGATGATACGCCGTATCTTGCGTGAAAATTCACTGCCTTTTTTTTCGTTCATGGCCGCCCTTGCGGTTGCGTCCGATCAGAAAATTGTATATCGACCGAGGTATGCCCGTACTGTTGGAACCGGTTCGTCTTAACCTTGATATCGCAGGGATTACAGAACCCATACGCCGCGCACGGACGCAGCGTATCGTCTATCTGAAAACCATCGTCGAGAAGGCTGCCGACGGGTCCGGTATTCGCATACACATCGTGATGACACCTGAAAACCTTCGCCTGCGGGTCGATCAGCAGCTCCGTCGTCCTGCACCGGACGCTACCGGCGCTCTTCTTCGCGCACGCCTCGGGATATTTATATTCGCCATACAACTTTCCTTCGTATTCACCCAGGAACTCTTTTGTCCTGAAATCGATTCCCCGCGCGATGCACGCAGTCTGCGCCTTCAGGACATGTTCCTTCCAGTGCGGGTGGAGAACGCTCCAGATACCGATGCTGTACCCTTTAGTGAGCATCCGCAGGACTTTTTCGACGGTCTCCTCGAGTTTCATCGTCTCGGGATGATAGCTGACCCGTATCGAAGCATAGGGTGAATCGCGCTTGAGGCGCCGCGGATCAACCTGATCCATGAACTGATCGATATTGAACGAGAGGTTTGTAAGAAGGTCGATGCGCAACTCCGGCTTAAGATGGTTGATGATGTAGAGATAATCGGGATGCAGCGACGGCTCGCCCCCCTGCAACGAGACCGGCAGGTCCGGCCGCGAGGTGAGCCTGTTGAGCGCCGTCACCCATTCCCTGCCGGAGAGAAAAGGACGCGCCTGCAACCCTTTCTCAAAATGGTTGATGCAATAACTGCAATTGAGATTGCAGCCGAAGGTGAGAAAGACGCCGATATAATTATAGGTCTCGGGGACCGGGACCGGCCTCATGCGCCAACTCCTCTTTTTTGTTCCTGCCAGCGTTCAAAAAAATCATGCACTTTTCTGAACTCCTCAAAAGTTTGCAGCGACACCCTTGATTCAGAGACGACGAGCCCGGCGTACCCCGATGAGCGCAGAAGATCGAGCAGGTAGCGGCTGTGGGCGGGCGCATGATGTATATGCGTGTGCCAGCGCGGCGAGCGTGCGGTATACCCGGTCATATGGATATGCGAGGCTTTCCTCATAACGGTGAGGAATTCATCCTCATAAACCCCGCCGCACTCCATTTCGAGATGTTCCAGATCAAGGGTGGCCCCGAAACCATACCGACGTATAAATTTGACGGCATCGTGCGCCCCGAAGGTATTCTCGATGCAGAGCTTCGCGTCGATGCCCTTAAAAGCTCTGACGATCGGCGGCCATTCGTCCTCCCAGAAAATATTGTGGAACGTCACGACCCGGGCGCCGATCGCCTTAACGAGCCCGGCAAGCCGGGGCGGATCATACGAATCGTTCGGCGCGTGGACCGCATACCTGAAAGGAAAATCACCGCAGAGCGACCGTATCGATCTGGTATCTGAGAGGATGGCGCGCGACAGAAAGAGCTCGAGCCCCGGGATCTTCGCTTTATTCGCGCTCGCGAAGATCTTTTTATCGGGAGCTGACTTTACGGCAAGCAGCATTGTTTTCCTCATAGTATACCGGTCAATGGTCTATGGTCGATAGTCTATAGATATTGGAAAATTATTTTTTTATTGCCTATAGGCCATCGACTATCGACCCGTCAACGCTTCCATCAAATAAAATTAACATGCATCGGCTTCTTCCCGGCCGGTTTCGAGAGCGTCGCCGTTCCCCTGCTCAGATCGTAGAGAAATTCGTTGACCTTATGCTGCAGGCAAAGCGTTCCGCACATCGAGCGGGCATCGAACGCCGACGAAGCAAGAAGGTCCATGACCTCCCAATACCGCTCGCTCTTAAAGAGTTCTTTGAACGGCGTCTCGGCTATATTGCCGATATGATATTTTTTGTACTTACGGTTAAAGAGCATCCCGCAGGGCGCGACGAGGCCCGATCCCGACATCTGCAGGATGAAGGGCGGCCCGAAACAACTCGCGTATGAGCGTTTGCCGCCGCTTAAGATCTTCGACCACTTGGCCTGGACAAGATATCCCGGCGCCGAATATCCCTCCGCCTCTTTGAGGAGATCGATGAGGCCAAAGTACCGGTCATAATCAACGCCGAGCGACCGCTCTTCGTCATCGCTGCAATGTTTGATCACGAAATAATCAACTCCCAGCTCCCGCCCGAGTTTCGCGAGCGGAATGACCTGCTCGGCAAACGACGGCAGAAGGACCATCTGGAGGCCGATCGTAACCGCACGGCGATTCTTCCGCTTGATCTCGACACACTTCCGTATCAAGGCGGTAACCCGGTTAAAATCTTCGCCGCGGCATCCCATGATCTTCGCGTACGAGGTACGATCGGCAGCGGATATATTAAAACGCAGGTAGGTGAGCGCTTTCAAAAGGCCGGGGAGTTTCTCTTCTTTAAGCAGGGCGCCGTTGGTACCGAGCGCGATGTCGAGCCCGAGCGAGCCCGAGGAGATGGCCTCGACCTCCACCGCCTGCTCGTTCTGGCCGAGCCGCATGATGGAGCCCTTGCCGCAGGCCCGCTCGATCTGCGAGATCGCCGCTTCGAGCGCCTTCTCCCTATCCATCTCCGCTCCCTCGAAGAGGCGTACGACCTGCACCATGGCTGTCCTCCCTTATTC
>JBAWYO010000017.1:0-16483 GCA_037143495.1 Candidatus Omnitrophota bacterium
CCCTCTCTCTTTGTGAATAGAGTGTAATAACGTCCCATTCTTTGAGAAGCGTTTTGCCTTCCTCGCTGCCGCTGGCCAGCTCCGTCAGATCGACCGCGATGATCTCGCGCATCTGATCACCTTTAAAGCGCGCTATTTCGGCGCGTTTGAGATAGGTCCCCGGCAACACACCGCCGGCTTTCGCAATAAGATCTTTTAGGATCATCCCCTCCTTAAGCTCATAATCCCCGGGGCGCAGGACGCTGCCGGTGATGGAGACAAAATTATATCGGGCGGAGGTGATCGGGAAAACAATGACGAGGTCACCATCCTGGATATCCAGGTTATTGGGCGAGTTGGTCAGGTCCTCGAGCGATTTAAATTCAAGGTCCAGCACAACCTTGCGGTCATGGTCTTTGACCCGCTCAAGCTGGATACGCTGAAGATACGCGACCGATGAGAGCCCGCCCGCCATCGCGAGACAATCGGCAAGTTTTGCTTTCCCATTCAATTCATAGATCGCGGGGCGCTTGACGTTACCTGCCACGCCAATGACATCTCCGATGGGGCTGACGAATATTGTTTCGCTGCCCTCAAGCTTGTAATCCTGGCTGTTCTCGCCCTTGAGCAGGACATCGTAAAGATCGATAATCCGGTCAGCGGCCCCTTTGCGCACCAGCTTAATCTTACGCAGTGAACCGGTCTTGGTCGGTCCGCCCGCCGCATAGAGCGCATTAAAGGCATTGGAGAGCGCGGAGATCGTATATGCCCCCGGACGCACCGCCTCGCCGAGAACGAATACTTTGATCGTGCGCAGCTGGGCGAGCGAAACAGTTATCTGGATATTCGTATAATTCTTTCCGAGCGCGTCCTTGATCTGCTGCTCGGCATCGCTGAATTTAACGCCCCAGAGATAGAGCGGCCCTATTTTGGGCAGCATTATCTTTCCCTCGGCGTCAACGGTCACCGGAAACGACTCCTGTAATTGCCCCCAGACCGATATTCTTAATTTATCACCGGGTCCGAGCACATAATCGCTGATCATAGGTATTTCGGTCGGAGAATTAAAGGGGGAAAAATCGCCGTCAGTATCTGCCGTACCGGTATTAAAACCGCTCTGCTGATTGCCGCCCAGAAGAGTCTTTAAGAGTCCTCCCTCATTCTTGAGCGCCCCATCGGCTGATTGATTGCTTTTTTCCGGGTTGCGTCCTACTTTTTCAACGGGCTTAAAAATGTTGTAGCCGAACTGCTTCAAAGCCGTCGAAACATTCAAGGGGATATGCTCGGAGAAGGTCTCTTCGACGCGGGAGGGCTTTTCTTCCTCATGCTGCATCTTCGGCGCCATCGTTCCTAAAACCCCTTGCGTGGCCTGTACCTGCTGCGGCTGTCCGAGGATCATGCTTGACGGAGAAGCCCTCTCTCCGTATCCGTTCGGCGATGATGTTTCGCGCACGCCGGCAATCTCGGTCACGATCATTTCCGGCGCGGGAAAAAAACGTGTCCCGTCGTAGGGGCAGGTCAGCTCACGCGCGTTCGCCGGATCGACATATGCCTTGAAAGTCCTCTTGTCGGTCGGACAGGTCACCGTCACCAGGTCTGCCCGCTGGAATGCTTCGGGATGGTACCCCTCAGCCTTGAAATAAAATTTCCTGCTGTCATACGGACAGGTCAGCGTCTGTGATCTGCCGGCAAGGAGTGCCTTCACGTCTATATAGGCACGGAACTCTTTTCCGCAGTCGGGGCAACGGACCTCTTCGTACCGCAGATCCTCCTGGCGCGTTGTCCCCGCGCCGGGATAGAATGCCTGCCCGTCGTACGGGCAGACTACTTTCCGGGTACCCTGCCGCATCTCCGTATCATTAGGATCGACCTGAAATTCAAATTCTTTCGAGCAGGACGGACACGTAAACTTGCGATACGCCCCCTGAGCGGAAACCGGTTTTGCTTTAAGCTCCATATTCTCAAAAACACCGCCCGCATCCTGGGACTGCGCCCAGATACAGAGGGGCTGCTGCGTCAGAAAGGAAAAGAGCACGCCGATCACGACAATCTTTTTGATCATTATCCGGTCTCCTTACGTTTTGCTGATACTAGAACTTCAGGTCCATTTCAGCTGATAAGATATGGTTCTTTGCCGTCGCTCCCGCTACGGCGTTATAGTTGCGATAATATTCGAACTCGTATTTGAAACAGAGATAGAGTTTATCGCCATGCGCCCAGGTCAAATCTATCGCCGGTTCATAGAGCTGCTCATGCGTGGCCGCTTGCGATACGTTATGTCTCTGGAACTCGAGCTGCCCGCCCATCGTAGCGCTCGTAAAAAAAGAAGTGCTCAGCGCGGGCAGATCCTTTGAGAGCCTGAAGAACCAGTCATCTGCGTCACCGCCCATCCGGTGGCCCATGATCTCATCCTTGTACGCGTAGGCGTTGAGCGTGCCTGAGGTGCCATACTTAAAATGGTTATACCAATTCGGCTTATTCTTCGCGTATTCGAACCTGAAATCAGTCCCCGGGTTGCGAAAAAGATCGACCAAGCGAAGTCCCGCCAGTATGCCGGGCGATTCATTCCTGACGACATAAAAACGATCCTCACCCGCCCATTCCGTGTAGGCCTCCATACCTGAGGCGAGCGGCATCCAGGAGCCGAAGGGCAGCGCCAGCTTGGCGTCAACGGAGGCGAGCTGGTCGCTGTCGTATTTGCGCGGCGTTGAGGAAGAGAGCTCTTCGCTGGCGATAAAGATCCGATAATAGTCACTCAAGCCGGGCTTGGGTTGCCCGCTTCCTCCGAAAATAGAGGTACGGTTGGCGCCGAATGAGAGGCATGAGAGCGGTGTCCACGCGAGGCGCAGCCCCGCGATCTTTGGCGAAGGTATCGTCCGGTCTTTCTCCAGCTGACTGACAAAAAAATTGATGCCGAAAGAACCGATCTTCTGAAGAAAACCGGGAAGCCTGAAATCATTAATAGTGCGTAGTTTGGCGGCTGTCAGCGGCGCGGCGTTATTAGAAAGCACCATTGCGCCGCGATATCCCGGCCCCCACCACATCGCGCTCTTACCGATCGAGAGCTCGAGATTCGCGAGCGATACCTTCGCCGCGCCTTCGTCGAGATATGTTTTCGTGCCGGAAGCCGAGACGCGTGCTGCCGGACGCGCGCTGACGGTGAAGGTGTTGAGCGCGTTTACCCAGCCATTGACCCGCGCGCGTAGATTGTAGCCTTGTTCAAGGCGCAGGCCGTTCTCGTTCTCTAAAAGCGTATCCTTCCTGCCGCGGATCGAGACATAACGCTGTTCGAGCTGGAGAGGCGCAATGGCATAATTAAATTTTGACCCATTCGATGACCGCTCATCGTCGCCCTTGATCTGGGCGGAGGTAACACCGATCAGGATCAGTTCCTCCCTGAATTCATTGATGAGCTTATAGAGGACCGCCTGGAGATACCCGACCTCTTCACGTTCGAGCGAAAGGTAGAGCGGTATGCGTTCCTCTTCGATATTATCGATAACCTCTTTGATCTTGAAGGCCATCTGGACGCGTGTCATGGGACGGGTATCAATGCCGGAGAGCCCGAGAAGACCGGCGATCGCGAGACGATCGGCCGCTTCGTAGGACCAGTGGCCGACGGGAACGTCAGCGGAGGTGTACGCGAAAGACGCCACCGGAGAGAGAAGGATGCAGAACAGGAGAAAAAGGCCGATACTAAGAAGTACCTTCGCGCGGGCCAAGGTTATCTCATCCCCTTTACCTTGAAATAACGAACCGTCTCGGTCAACCCGTCCTTAAGAGCCACTTTCGGCCCCCATTTCAGCAGGCGCTTCGCTTTCGCAATGTCGGGTTTTCGTGTCTTGGGGTCATCCTGCGGAAGAGGCTTATAAATGAGCTTGCTCTTGCTCTTGGTGATCGCGATGATCTGGCGCGCCAACTGGAGGATCGTCATCTCGTTGGGGTTGCCGATATTGACCGGAAAATGCTCCTCCGAGTGAACTAGCCGGTAGATGCCGGCGATGAGGTCGGAGACATAGCAGAAACTCCTCGTCTGCTGGCCTTTACCATAGACGGTGATCGGGCGGTCGTGGAGCGCCTGAGAGATAAAGTTGGGTATCGCCCGCCCATCCTCCTCGCGCATGCGCGGACCATAGGTATTGAATATGCGTACGATCTTCGTGTCGACTTTGCGCTCGCGGTAGTACGCCATCGTGATCGCCTCGGCGTAGCGCTTGGCTTCATCATAGACGCTGCGCGGGCCGATCGAGTTCACATTACCCCAGTAACTCTCGACCTGGGGATGAACCAGCGGATCGCCATAGACTTCGCTGGTCGAAGCCAGGAGAAAACGCGCTTTATTCGCCCACGCGACGTCCAGGAGGTTTTGTGTTCCGAGAGATCCGACCCTGAGCGTTTCGAACGGAAATTTGTAATAATCAACGGGACTCGCCGGCGACGCGAGATTAAGAACGCAATCGACCTTAGTTTTGAGCCGTATCGTCGAGATGACATCATGCTCGATAAAACGAAATTGGGGGTTATCGCGCAGATGAGCGATATTTGAAAGGTCCCCGGTGATAAGATTATCCATGCAGATGACGCTGTATCCCTCTGACAAAAAAAGGTCGCACATGTGCGACCCGATGAACCCCGCTCCTCCCGCGATCAGTGCGGTACGTTTTTTCATGTCTCCTATCGCTCCTCTTCTATAATTTGATTATATTCTGATAGATGCGTGTATTATAGTTGTCTAGCGCGCGCCAGTCAACGCTTTATCTGAACCACGCGAGCGTCTTTTCAAGACCTTCTTTAAATTGAACCTGCGGCGTCAACCCCAGGATCTTTTTCAGCCTGCCGATATCGGCCTGCGTCTTGCGAACATCCCCTCTCCTGGCGGGGCCGAAGACGGGTTTTATCTTCGTCCCGAGAAAACTATTCAGGTTCTTGATGATATCGAGGACTGAATTGCTGTCGCCGCAGCCGACATTGATGACCGCTCCCGACGCGTTCTTGGCGAGAGCGGCAGCAAGATTGGCGTCGACCACATTGCTGACAAAGGTAAAATCCCTGAGCTGCTTCCCCGTGCCATCAACGCACGGCCGCTTGCCCTTGACCATTATCTCGATAAAAGCCGGAATAACCGCCGAATACTTCGATTCGGGGTTCTGTCGTGGCCCGAAAACGTTAAAATACCGCAGAGAAACGGTCTCAAGACCGTAGGTCGCCGAGAACATCCTGCAATAATACTCGGCGGCCAGTTTTGAAACGGCATACGGCGAGATCGGGTTCGGCAGAAAATCCTCACGCTGCGGAAATCGTTCCGCGTCCCCATAGACGGAACTCGAGGAGGCGTTGACCACTCTCTTGACGCCCGCCGCCCGGGAGGCAAGCAGGATATTGAGCGTTCCGGTCACGTTCGACTCATTGCAGAGCGTCGGGCTCTCGACCGACTTCGGCACCGACCGGAAAGCGGCCTGGTGGATGACATAATCGATCCCGCGGACCGCCTTTTCGACGGTCGCGAGATTGCGAATGTCCCCCCGGATCAGATCGACATCCTTGCGCACACCCGCAAGGTTCTCGTATCTGCCGGCGACAAAGTTATCGATGACCCTGACGCGGTCGCCTCTCTTGACCAGTCGCTCGACGATATTTGAACCGATGAACCCGGCGCCGCCGGTGACCAGATATTTCGCGCTCATAATCTCTCCAGGTTTCTCGCGCTGATATCCTTATAGACATTGCGCGTGTCAAAGACCACCTTCGCGTTCTTCAAGATCTCCTCATAGTCAACTGACGAATGATCGGTCACCACGATAACACAATCCTGGTCCTTAAAAGTCTTGGATGCCCACGGAGCTGACTTATAAGCCATCCCGTCGATCTTGATCGAAGGCACGTAAGGATCAAAATAGGCTACCTTCGCTCCCTCTTTTTCAAGGAGCCGTACCACCTCGATCGCCGGTGATTCGCGCGTATCATTGACATCCTTTTTGTACGACATGCCCACCAGCAGTATCCGCGATCCGGAGATCGGTTTTTTCACACGGTTCAATATCTCTCCGGCTCTCTTGACGACATACTCGGGCATCGCCGAGTTAACAACGTCGGCAAGCTCGATGAAGCGCGCCTCAAAACCGTGAATACGCGCCTTCCATGAGAGGTAGAGCGGATCTATCGGGATACAGTGACCGCCCAACCCGGGGCCGGGATAAAATGGCATAAAACCGAACGGTTTTGTCTTGGCGGCTTCAATAACCTCCCAGACATTGATACCGAGCTTATTGCTCATCACGGCGATCTCGTTGACGAGACCGATATTGACGCTGCGAAAGGTGTTCTCGAGTAATTTGACCATCTCTGCCGCCTTAGCGCTCGAGACGGCGCGGACATCCTTGATGATCTGCCCGTAGAGAAGCTTCGCCAGCTCGGACGACTTCGCGGTGACCCCGCCGACGATCTTGGTAATATCACGCGTCTTGAATTTTACGTTGCCCGGGTCGACACGCTCCGGCGAGAAGGCGAGAAAAACGTCCCGGTCGAGCTTCAGGCCGCTCTTTTCGAGGATCGGCAGGACCACCTCATCCGTCGTCCCGGGATAGGTCGTCGACTCGAGAATGATCAGCTGTCCCTTCTTCCCGTGGCGGGCGATGCGCTCCGCCGCGCTGATGATATAGGAGATATCCGGTTCGCGGGTCTTGCGCAACGGCGTCGGCACGCAGATGATGATCGCGTCGAGCTTGCGCACGCAGGCGTAATCATCGGTAGCCGTAAAAAGGCCGGCATTGACGATCGCGCGAACCTCCTCGGCGGGGACATCCAGAATATAACTCTTCTTCGCGTTGATCGCGTCAACGCGCGAGCGATCGAGATCGATACCCGTAACCTCGAAACCTTTTTTCGCGAATTCTACCCCGAGCGGAAGACCGACGTACCCGAGGCCGATGACGCCGATCTTTGCTTTTTTCTGCTTTATTTTTTCTTTCAATACCTTATCCATGTTCTCCTCACGCTCGTGCGCCAGATCACGTCCTTAGGTCTTCTTCAGCCGTTTCCACCAGGGCGTGTTTTCACGATACCAGGCGACCGTTTTTTTAAGCGACTCTTCAAAATCACACTCGGTCTTCCAACCGAATTTCTTGAGCTTCTCGCAGTTGAGCGCGTAGCGCTTGTCGTGGCCGGGACGGTCCTGTACATACTGGATGAGCGCTTCTGTTTTACCGGTAAGGCGCAGTATCGCACGGGTCAGCTCGATATTGGTCAGCTCTACCCCGCCGCCGATATTATAACATTCGCCGGGGTTCCCTTTGCGCAGGACCGTATCGATACCGCGGCAATTATCCTCGACAAAGAGCCAGTCGCGCACATTTTTGCCGTCGGCATACACCGGCAACCGTTTATCTTCCATCGCGTTCGTCACAAAGAGCGGGATCACCTTCTCCGGAAATTGGTACGGACCGTAGTTATTGGAGCTGCGCGTGACTACGACCGGCGTTTTATAGGTTACAAAATACGAGCGACAGAGAAGGTCCGCGCTCGTCTTGCTCGCCGCGTACGGAGAATTCGGCTCAAGAGGATCGCCTTCGACGGACTGCCCCGTGGGGATCGACCCGTAAACCTCATCGGTCGAGATCTGGACCATCCGCGGGATAGCGTTCTTCCTGACCGCTTCGAGGATGACGTATGTACCGTAGATATTCGTTTTGACAAACGCCGACGCGTCATCGATCGACCGGTCTACATGTGTCTCCGCGGCGAAATTAACGACCGCGTCGGCGCCGCGCAGTGTCTGCCCAACAATGGCTTCATCGCAGATATCGCCTTTAACAAAGGTGTAATTCTTCAACGTATCGATGCCCTTAAGATTCTCGGGATTCCCCGCGTACGTCAGCTTGTCGAGGTTTATGATCGAAATATCGGGATAGGTACGCATCATATACCGGATAAAGTTAGATCCGATGAACCCGCACCCGCCCGTCACGACTATCTTCATATGCTCCTCCGGATAAGATCAATGATGAACGCCTGCTGCTCGGTGGTCAGCTCAGGATAGAGCGGCAGCGCGAGCGTGCATGCCGCGGCGGCTTCCGCCTGGGGAAAATCGCCCTTTGCATACCCGAGATACTCAAAACATTCCTGCAAATGAAGCGGGATCGGATAATACGTCCGCGCATCGACACCACCGTCGTTGAGCGCTTTTTCAAGGCGCTCCTTCTGCGAATGATCAGCAAAGCGGACCACATAGAGATGATAGATATGTTCCCGCCCGGGAGCGGCAAAGGGCGTCACAACACCGGAACCCTTCAATCCCTCATCATAGATCCTGGCAAGCGCGCGACGCTTCTTATTCCACCCTTCGAGATATTTAAGCTTCACGCGCAATACCGCCGCCTGGATGCCGTCCATGCGGCTGTTATGACCGATCACACTGTGGTGATACTTGACCTTGTTACCCTGGTCGCGATAGACGCGCAGCGACTCGTCGATAGCGGCATCGTCGGTAACGATCATCCCCGCGTCACCATACGCCCCGAGATTCTTCCCCGGATAGAAGCTGAAGGTCCCCGCGTCGGCGAGCGCTCCGGCTTTCCTGCCGCCATAGGTGGCGCCAAACGCCTGTGCCGCATCCTCGATAACCTTGAGCTTGTATTCTTTCGCGACGGCGCGGATCTCATCCATATCAGCCGCCTGGCCGTAGAGATGGACCGGAATAACGGCCTTGATGGTCGTTAACTGCCGGTCCTCAGCTGCCAGCAACGAACGCAGAGCTGCCGGTGAAAGATTATAGGTCTTCGGATCGATATCGCAGAAAACAGGGCGCGCGCCGCAACGGGCTATCGCTCCGGCGGTCGCGAAGTAAGTGTACGTGGAGGTAATGACCGCGTCGCCGGGCCCGATACCGTACGCCTTGAGCGCCAGCACGATCGCGTCAGTCCCGTTGGCAACGGCGATCGCGTGCCGACATCCGATGGAGCGGCAGACCTCTTCCTCAAAGAGTTTGACCTCGGGTCCCAGGATGAATTGGCAGCTGTCGAGCACCCGCTGGACGTTCTCGGAGATCTCAGCGCGGATCTGTTGGTACTGTGCCTTGATATCAACGATCGGTATCTTCATTCTTCGGGAATCTTTCGCGCCTGACCGGCGACCAGATTCGATGCCTTCAGCAGCGAATCGAACGTCCCTGAGTCGGTCCACCAGCCATCGAGCATATCATAGCTCAACTGGCCTTTTTTGATATACGCGTTATTAACGTCGGTTATCTCCATCTCGCCCCTGCCTGAGGGCTGGAGTGTATTGATGATGTCAAAAACCTGTTTGTCGTACATATAGATGCCGGTCACGATAAGGTCGGACTTTGGTTTCTTCGGTTTTTCGACGATCGAAACGACTTTACCGTTCTTAAGTTCGGCGACGCCGAAACGCTGCGGATCGGCGACTTTCTTGAGGAGTATTCGCGCGCCCTTCTTCTGCTTATCGAACCGCGCGACCTGCTCACGGATCGATTTCTCGATGATATTATCCCCCAGGATGACGACAAGCTTCTGGTCGTCGGCGAAGTGCCGCGCGAGGCGCAGGGCATCGGCGATGCCGCCTTCCCCTTCCTGGTAGGTGTAATTGATATGCTTGAGGCCGGAACAGGAACCATTACCCAGGAGCCGCAGGAAATCGCCGGCGTGGTGGCCCCCGGTCACGATCAGGATATCCTTGATACCGGCGTCGACCAGCGTCTGGATCGGATAGTAGATCATCGGTTTGTTATAGATCGGCAAAAGATGCTTGTTGGTGATCTTGGTCAGCGGATTCATCCGCGTCCCCAGCCCGCCCGCTAAAATAACGCCTTTCATGGCCTCCTCCAGTCATAGGGAATATCGTTCGCGTACTCGTCGACCCGGTACTCATCGGGATCCTTGGGGTCATACGGACGCGTCACCGTATTGACGACCATCGCCTCGACCTCGCTGATGCACTTAAAACCGTGATAGACGCCCGGCGGGATCCTCACCAGGAGCGGCGCCGCGAGGCTTATCTCGAAGTCATTGATCTCTTTGAAGGTCCGCGACCCTTCACGCGCGTCGTAGAGCGCGAGGCGCATCTTTCCGGCGACGCAGGTGAAATTGTCAGTCTGTTTCTTGTGGTAATGCCACGCCTTGACGACGGTCGGATACGCGGTCGTGATATAGACTTGGCCGAATTCGATGAATATCGGATCGTCCCGGCGCAGGATCTCCATGAGCCTGCCGCGATCATCGGGGATAAGCTTGAGCTTTTTAACCTCAACGCCTTCGATCATACGGGCCTCCCGGCATGCTTTATTAGCTGTTCTTTGAACGGCCTATACAGACGTACTTAAACCCGAGCTTCTCGAGCGCCGCGGGGTCGTAGATATTTCTTCCGTCGATGATGAGCGGCTGCTTGAGGAGTTTTTTGATCTTTTTGAAATCGAGCTCCTTGAACTCATTCCACTCCGTGACGATGACCAGGCAATCAGCGCCCTTGGCCGCTTCATAAGATGTCTCGCAGAAGGTCACGCCCTTTAAGGCCTGCTTCGCCTTCTTCATGGCCTGGGGATCATAGGTCCGTATTTCGGCCCCTTCCGCGCGCAGCGCCTCGATGATCTCGAGCGCGGGAGCGAACCGGATATCGTCGGTATCGGGCTTGAACGCGAGCCCCAATATCGCTATCGTCTTGCCTTTAACGATCCAGAGATTATCGTTGATCTTTTTGATCAGCAGCTGTTTCTGGAAGGCATTGATCCGCTCAACCTCTTTGAGCAGCCCGAAATCATACCCGAGCTTCTCGGAGATCTTGATGAACGCGGAGAGGTCTTTCGGGAAGCAGAATCCGCCGAAACCGATACCGGCGTTCAGGAAATTGCGGCCGATCCTGCGGTCGAGCCCCATGCCTTCGGCGACCTTCTCGATGTCGGCTCCCGCCTTTTCGCAGATATTGCTGACCGCGTTAATGAACGATATTTTCGTGGCAAGGAACGAATTCGAGGCGTGCTTGATGATCTCGGCGCTCTTGATATCGGTAACGACCATCGTGGCCTTGAGCGGCTTGTAGAGCTCAAGGAGCAGCTCACGCGCCCTTTTTGACTCGACGCCGATGACGATCCTGTCGGGATGCATGAAATCGTTGATCGCCTGGCCTTCCCGCAGGAACTCCGGGTTGGACGCGACGTCAAACTCGACCTTGCGGGCGTTGTTGGCCTTGACGGTACGCCGCACCCATTCGCCGGTCTCGACCGGGACCGTCGACTTCTCGACGATCAGCTTGTAACTCGTCATGCAGCGGGCTATCTCTTTGGCGACATTCTCGACGAAGGTCAGGTCAGCCTCGCCGTTTTCTTTCGGCGGCGTTCCGACCGCGATAAAGACAACTGAAGCCTTTTTAACACCCTCTTTAAGGCTCGTCGTAAAAGCGATCCTCTTCTCTTTGGCGTTACGTTTGACGAGCTCTTCGAGACCCGGCTCATAGATCGGGATCAGGCCTTTTTTGAGCTTCGCGATCTTTTCCTGATCGATATCGACGCAGACGACCTCATGCCCCAAATCGGCGAGACAACCGCCGGTCACCAACCCGACATATCCGGTACCAATCACGCAAATATTCAATTTTTCCTCCCGCGTAAAAAGATCAACATGAAAGTGAAATTATAGCATAGAGCCCGTCAATCAACAATAAAATCTTACCTTATTTCCGCCTCAATAGGCGCTCGGCGCCCCCGTCCGCGGCCGGTAATAGCTCGTCCCCAGCTTGAGCGGCATTCCCGGGAAGGCCTTGAGCCGAAAGAGCACCCACACCGTATGCACATCGCGTATGTTGTAGGCTACCTCGACCTCCCAGCAATGGAGGTCGCGCGTTATCGCGTACTCCTGCTCCTTTGCCTGGCGCCCCTTGCACTCATAGCGCTCGTAAATACGGCATTTCCAGAGCGGCGTGATCCTCGCCTCCGCCTCCGCCGTAACCTGGGAGCTGGTACGCTGTTCGTACCGGTGCCCGACGCCATAGCGCCAGGTATCCCGCGGATCATGAGCGGAAATGTCCGTATTAAGCGCCAGGAGATCGGTCGAGGCCGGATCATATAACGCGGTCTGCTTTAAAAAGAGCCATCGGTACGGGCTCAATTCAATATCGGAACCGATTGTTGATAAGCGGTGGCTGATCGTATTCGAGCGGTCAACATAGTCGGTCGAAACGATCCAGCGCATCAATTCCGCGGTATAGAGCTCATTCTTTTCATTACGCCGTTTGGTCTGCAGGATATTCCCGACCCCGATCCCGATACCGTTCTTTTTGTCAATGGTATCAATATCGTCAAAAGCATACACGCGATCGCGCAGCAGTGTCGGTTTCTGGATGTAATAATAGCTTAGCGTCGGAGTTACAATATGCCGAAGGCCGTCAACATCCAACCCCAGCGCGTCCGTCTTGTAATTGTAGAGCCGGTAAAAATTGGTGCTCAGGTCGACCCCCGCGTAGAGCGCGCCCCTGAAACGTTCCCGGTCATCTGTTCCCTCGCGCGAATAGAACGTCTGGCGCGTCCCCGCGTAGGGATCAACGCTGAGAAAATCGGCGACCCTGAACGGAAGCGCGAGCTGGTTATAGCTGTCGGCGCGGATCGTGTTATGCCCCTCATCGGAATCGGCGAATTTCTTGTCAAGCGACGATGCCGTAAAATCGCCTTTGTAGAAGAACGGGAGTTCTTCGACAAGACGTTGGTTCTTAATATTCAATTCAAGCTCCGGCAGCCGCTCGACCTCGGTAAAAAAATCATTGACCCGTTTGGTGATCAGCAGGCTCGTCGCGAAATTCTCCTGCGTGTTGACGACCGAGGCATACGACGTCGGCCGCGGATCACGTTCATATTCTTCGCGGTAGAAATAATCCTTGATCAGGTCTTTATCCGTGAGCTGGTGATATTCGAGCGTCGCGACCGTCGTGGGCGATATCTCCCATTTGTGGCGGTACTGGATGCGCCAACGCTCGCGCTCGGTGTCATTGACCTTATCATGTTCGTTGATGTAATACGTGCGCAGGTACCCCATGCCGATATCTTTGCTCTTAAAATTATAATCGACTCCTTCGCCGAATCCCTTGAGCTGCCGGTAATCCAGATGGATAGTGCCCTTGGCGTTGTCGTTAAAATAATAACGATACGACGAAAGCAGGTAGGTGCCCCATTTTTTGTCATGTCCGGGCACGACGTTGATCTTGGCGAACTTATCGTTGAGCGGCTGGCTGTAGACGGGCACGTACATGACCGGTACATCGCCAACCGTGAGAAAAACGTTCTTCGCGACGATCCGCTTCCCCAGATAGATCCTGACGTTGCGCGCGCGCAGCTTATAATGGGGCTTCGGACGGTCGCAGGTTGTCAGGTAGCCGCTGCCGATCGAATACTCGTCGGGGCCGAGCTTCTTGATATCATGGCCGGACCCGAAAAAGGGATCAGCTGTTACCGTCCCCTCGGCGATATCGGCGGTCTCCTTCTCAAAGTTATAGGAGACCCGGTTGCCCTTGATCACGCTCATCCCGCGGGTGACGACGACATTGCCCTCCGCGATCGCCTCTTTAGCGTCCAGGTAGGCGGTCACCTTTTCGCAGGTCATCCTGACATCCTTATAGGTGACGACCACATGCCCGCTGCCAACAACCTTCTTCTCAGCGTCGAAATAATTGACCTGGTCGCCGTTGACCTCGACGGGAAATTTTGAAATATCTTCAGCCGCGCGCGCGCGAGCCGGCAGCCAGCAACCGATGGTCAGCATTACTACGAAAAAAAATGATCCGATCCTTCTCATACCCCTCCCAGTCGTACTAATACCGCAGCCCCGATCAAACCAGCGTCCTGCCCAAGTTTGGCCCTGACGATCTTTACGTGATTCGCGGGCATCCGCATCGCCCGCTTCCTGATAGTCTCCCGCAGCGGATCAAAGAGAAACCTGCCCGCCTGGGAAACGCCGCCGCCGATCACGATGATGCCCGGATTAAGGAGATTGACAACGCCCGCCAGCGTAACACCCAGATGGCGCCCCGTCTCCTCCCATACCGCGATCGCGTCCTTGTCGCCGGCCTGCGCCGCGGCATGGATGACCTGCGGTGTGATCTTTCGTGGATCGCCGCCGGCAAGGCGCAGGATCAGGCTCCGTTTTTTAGCGTGGATCTTACGGAGCGCCAACGCGATGATATGCTTATTGCCGATCGAACGCTCAAGGCACGCCGACCCCCCGCAGTTACAGGGGTGTCCTTCTTCGTTGAGCGGCATATGGCCGATCTCCCCGGCCGAGAGCGAACTCCCCCGATAGAGTTTGCCGTCAATGACGATCCCGCCGCCGACGCCGGTCCCCAGCGTGATACAGAGCATATCTTTGGCCGCGCGTCCCGCGCCGTGATAGAGCTCTCCGAGCGTCATGACATTAACATCGTTATCGAGAAATACCGGGAGCCCGGTCTTTTTTTCGATGAGTTTCTTTAACGGCACGTCCTTGAACCCTTCAATGTTAACGAGGTCGTGGATAATGCCGCGCCGCGAATCGATGACGCCGGGCGCGCCGATACCGACGCCGTTAACGTCCTGTTTGGAGATTTTCGCTTCCCGGATGATCCCGAGGATGATCCCGGCAAGGCCGTCGATCAAAAGCCCCCTGGTCCCGTACCGGGCGGTCTCGTAATTCTTACGCAGTATGATGTGACGCTCATCCCTGATCAGGGCTGCTTTGATGTTCGTGCCGCCCAGATCGATCACGGCTGTATATCGTTTCATTATAAATCTCCTAGCCTGAGCCTGAATTCTTTGTACCTGGTACGATTTTGAATTGGAAACTGTCCCTATTGTCAATAAGCTTGCGGCTTGTGCCTGTTTCACTTCATGTTAGCCGCTGACTCTTGAAACAGGCACAAAATAAGGGACACTTTCAAGCTTACTCTGGTGCCACGTTGCTATTTAAAATCACAAACGGTACAAGAAGAAAACGGTCACCACGCGTAATGTTACACTGTCGAAACGTTCCGGCGAACCGGTTTGGCGCGCCGGGCGTCACTCTTTACCTACGCTTTTGCATATAACCCGATTGCGGCCTTTCGCTTTCGCCTCGTAGAGCGCTTGGTCTGCCGCTTCGATCAAGGCCGTCTCCGCCTTGCCGTCGGCGGGGAACGTCGCGACGCCGATCGAGAGCGTAAAGCGAAGCGATTCATCATACGCCTTAAAGAGATGCGCCTCGACTGAACGCCTGATCCTTTCGGCGACGAACGCCGCTCCGCCGCTGTCGGTCTCCGGCAGCAACAGCGCGAATTCCTCGCCGCCGTACCTGCCCAGGACATCGATCTCGCGTATCGTCTGCTTAAGGACATCGGCCATATCCCGCAGGACCGCGTCGCCGACCAGATGTCCGTATTGATCGTTGCAATTCTTAAAATGGTCGATATCGAGCATCAAAAATGAAAGCTTAAATGCCCGTGAACGGGAGCGCTCCAGCTCCTCAGCAAATATCTGCATAAAATAGCGGCGCGTAAAGACTCCCGTCAGTCCATCGGTTATCGCGAGCCCCTGCACTGTTTCATAGAGGCGGACCTTCTCCAGCTCGAGATTGAACTGGCGCGAGACGATCAGGAACCGTTCGAGCGCCGAGGGGTCAAGTCCTTTCACCGTCAGCGCGGCGACCAGTTCACCGCGGCGCGTGATCGGCAAAGAAACGAAATCTGACTTAAAGATGATCTTCTTCGCGCTGCGAAGCTCATGAAGGATCTCGCGATCGACCGGTTCTATTTCGGGTTCCGCGGTCGCCTCCGGTTTCCCGGCACCCTCGATCAAAAGTACTTTTCCGACTTTCGTGCTGCGCGCGTCACCCTCCGCGGTCGCTTCCAGGAAAAAGAGCTTGCACTTCTCAAAAACAAAATTTTTCTTGAGAAAAACGCTGAAAATATCAAAAACCTCGCTGAAGAGAAGCGTCGACGACATCTCTTTGGTTACTTCATACAGGCTGACGATCTGCGAGACCTTAGCGTCGACATCGCGCAATTGGGCATCGAGCGCCTCCTTGCGCGCGGAGATCTTCTCGATCTCCCGGTCGATCTGGGCTTCCTGCGCCGAGAAAAAACCCTCGATCCTGTGCGTCAGTTTGCTGACACCGGCGGCGATGACCGGCGTCAGGCCGAAACCGAACGCGACCGGCGCCATCAGAGCGCCATCGATCCTGACCGCGCCGGCAAACCAGATGAGGGCGGCCAGGCAAAGAACCCCCGCGGCGCCGCCGATCAGGAGCCCCTGCAGGTACGCGAGAATACCCAGCGGTATGAGCGCGCTGCTCAGGAGCGCCAGCGGAATATCGCCTCCGCGCCCGCAGAAGAACGAAACGGCAAAAATAACCGTTATTAAAGCTATCAGAGAGATCCTGGCCATACCCTGTCCCTGCCGTTCTCCTTCGCGCTATACAGGTTATCGTCGGCTTTTTTTAAGAGCGCCTCCGCCGTGTAACCGTCGCCGGGGAACGATGAAACCCCGATCGATACCGTCACCGAG
>JBAWYO010000018.1:0-16308 GCA_037143495.1 Candidatus Omnitrophota bacterium
GAAAAGGAGTATGCCGAATATAAAGAATATGTGCAACGTCCGGCAGGCAAGGATGACGAACTGTCGATGATCCTGAAAGAAGTCGAGAGTATGGCGTCGCTTTCCGGCGTTAAGATAACCAGCGTGAAACCAAAAGGCGAGAAGAATCTGCCGGCGTACCGGGAATATATGGTCGAGCTCTCCTGCGAAGGTAAGCTCGACGAGTATATGAAGTATATTTACGAACTTGAGGGGTCGAAGAGGCTCCTGAAAGTCGAGCGCCTTATTTTAACGCTCAAAGGATCAGGCTCGGATCTTTTAAAGGCTGCGATTATTATCAGAAAGATATCTTTTTGATCACCCGCCCATAAAATTCACTCATTTTCGGCCGCTTTCTTATTGACATTATATGACTATATTGTATACTTATATAATGGTTTGCTGCCGGTAATTGAAATAAAAGGCAGAATAATGGAGATTACATGCCGGCCGAGAGAATGTCAGGGGAAGAGAAAAAGGATATCGAAGGATATCGTTCTAAAAGTCCCGACGCTGCCGGTAGTGACCGGGGAGAGGCGGTTTCCTCAGCGCTCACCGCCGTCAGCGCTGAGGATCAGCAACGGGGAGCAGATCTGCGCCTCGATGCCTCCGGCGATGCGCCCGCGCGGGTAAAAAAATCCGGCGACTCTCTGATGCGCGTTCTTTCAATGGTTCTCTCCCGTCTGGCCGATCTACACGTCCTTAACACGGTCCTGGTGATCGTTCTGGCGGTTGTCGCCCTCGTTTCGCTGCCGGTATTTTTAAGGAGATCCCCGGATCTTTCGGCGGCGTTGGAGGAAAAAGTTAAACGCGAGGCACTCCCCCGGCGTTCAGGAGTGGAAAAAAGACCCGAACTTGATTATTTCACCGGGAAGATGGGGGGGCGCAATATATTCGCGCCGGCGCTTCGTGAAGATGCCCCGGTCGCTGAGGAGGGGGCCGCCGGTCAGGGGCCGAAGCTTGAGGAGATCAAAGGGCAATTGAATCTCCTGGGGATCCTCGGCGGCGATACCCCGCAGGCGATCATTGAAGATAAGCGTAACCAGAAGTCATACTTTTTAACGAAAGACGGCTCTTTTGACGATATCCGGGTCAAAGAGATCCTCGAGAATAAAGTTATCCTCGTCTATAAAGGACAGGAATTCGAACTCTCACTGTAACGGGAGGGATCATGAGCAAGGCTGGCAGGAATATATCGTATGCATGCGTCGGGATTTTTGCGATCGCTGCTTTTCTGATAGGCGGATCGGCCGTCCCGGTTAGCGGCGCTCCGGATCGCGTGATGCGCCCCCCTGACGATATGCCGGATCAGCCTTTTATGCAGGAGAGCGCGCCGCAGAACCCTCCCCTCCAGGATGAGGGAGCGGTCCAGAACCAGCCGGGGGGGAAAAAGATATCTCTCGACATTAAGGGGATGGAGATAACCGATCTTTTGAAGATGCTCTCGCTTAAGGGCGGCGTCAATATTGTCGCCGGCAAAAATGTGCGCGGTAAGGTTACGATCTTCCTTAAGGATGTAGATTTTATGGACGCTCTCGAGATCATCCTCGTTTCAAATGAGCTCGCCTACGATATGAAGGGCAACATTATCAACGTGATGACCGACCGGGATTATGAGGCGATCTACGGCAGCCGTTTCCAGGAGAATAAGGCGCTTAAGATCGTCAAGCTTAAATATTGTAAGGCAGCCGAGATCTCTAAGGCGCTCAACCAGATAAAATCGCGCGTTGGCAAGATCGTCGTTGATGATGTTTCAAATACGATTGCGATCATGGATTCCCCGCAAGTTCTTACCGATATGGAACTGATGCTTAAAGAGATGGATATGCCGACGGTGACCAGGGTCTTCGCGCTCAATTATGCGCGCGCTGATACGGTAAAGACCAAACTCGAACCGCTCCTGACCAAGGGTATCGGCACGATCCAGCTCGACGAGCGCACGAACAAGGTTATCGTTACGGATCTCGAAGAAAATATAAAGACGATCGAGAACGCCGTTATGGAATTCGATGAAAAGACCAAAGAAGTCTTGATCGACGCGAAGATATTACAGATCACGCTTAATGATGAGTACCAGGCCGGCATCAACTGGGATGCGGTTTTCTCCGGCGTCAAAACGCAGCTGGGGATGAATTTCAGCGTCCTTAAGGGGAGTCCGATCCCGACAACGGCGGGGAGCGCCATTACCGGCGGCGGCATTCACATCGGCGACCTCAGCTCGCGCAGTTACGAGGCGATGGTCCAATTCCTGCAGACCTACGGTAAAACCAATCTCCTTGCCAGCCCGCGGATCATCGCGCTCAATAACGAAGAGGCAAAGATCCTGGTCGGTAAGAAACAGCCGTACGCGACCAGTACGAGCAGCCAGTCAGGTACCGGCACGACCTTAAATACCTACCAGATCACCTTTATCGACCTCGGCATCGAGCTGCACGTCATCCCTACCATTAACCGGGATGGATTCGTGACGATGAAGGTCAAACCCGGCGTGAGTTCGACGACACAAAATTATACCTATGGTGACGCGACCTCACGAAATACCGTGCCGATCGTTAATAAATCAGAAGCCGAAACAACGGTCATGGTCAAAGACGGGAATACGATCGTCATTGCGGGTCTGATCGAAAACAGGGACCAGGAAGAGGTTAATAAAGTCCCGGGTCTCGGGGATTTGCCGTTGATCGGGGGGCTTTTCAGGAACAGGACCCGCGGGTCGGTCGGAGATTCGAACGAGCCGGAAAAAAATGAATTGATCGTTTTTTTAACGCCGCACATCATATCAGGTGACGTGATGGCACCGGAAGTCGCGAAGTATCGCGGGCTGACCCGCAAGCTTGAGCGACAACTGACGCAGGCCGAGATAAAGAATTTCGAAGAGGAAGTGGAGAGCGAAGCCTCTGCGAAGAGCGGGGCTGATGCCGAGCGGGAAGCAGGTCTAGCCGCGGCTTCCGCGCAGGCCAGGCCGCAGCCGGAGGCGCCGGCGCAGAAGGGCGCGCCTGCCATCGATACTTATTTTGAGCAGGTACGCTCAAAGATCCTGGGCAAAGTCCAGGAGGAGCTGCCGCAACGGCAGATCAAGGGAGAGGTACACCTCTCATTCTGTATCATGAACAACGGAACGCTTAAAGCGCTTCCGTCGCTCGTAAAGCCTGCCGATCCTGTCCTTCTGGAAGCGGCGCTCAAGGCGATACGCGCGGCTGAACCCTTTCCGCCGTTCCCGGCGTATTACCAGAAGAAAGAGAAGGTTTTTACGATCACGATCATGTACGAATAGGACAAACGAAAGGAGACAGGGGAAGCAATGGATTATTTACTGAATGAACAACAGATTATGATCAGGGATTTGGCGCGGCAGATCGCGCGTGATAAGATCGCGCCGGTCGCGGCTCATTATGACGAGACCGAGGAGTTTCCGTGGCCGATCGTCAAGATACTGGCTGATGCCGATCTCTTTGGAGTGTATATCGAGGAACAGTATGGCGGCATCGGGGGCGGCGTGCTCGAACTTGCGGTTTGCACCGAGGAGCTTTCACGCGCGTGCGGCGGCATATCGCTCTGTCTCGCAGCCACGGCGCTGGGGACCTTTCCGATCATTCTTTTCGGCAATGATGAACAGAAGGCGCGCTATCTGCCCGATATCGCCAAGGGTAAGAAAGTAGCGGCGTTCGCGATCACGGAACCGGAATCAGGGTCCGACGCTGGATCGATCAAAACGACCGCAAAGAAGGAAGGCGATTATTATATCCTGAACGGCACGAAACAATGGATCACTAACGGCGGCGAGGCCGAGACCTACTCCGTTATCGCGATCACCGATAAATCGAAAGGCGCCCGCGGCGCGAGCGCGTTCATTCTTGAGAAAGGAATGAAAGGGTTTACGTTCGGCAAGAAGGAAAAGAAGCTCGGTATCCGCGGTTCGGCGACGAGAGAGCTGATCTTCACCGATTGCAAAGTTCCCGCGAAGAATCTGCTTGGCAAAGAGGGCATGGGATTCATCGTCGCGATGAAGACCTTCGACAAATCGCGTCCGGGCGTCGCGGCGCAGGCGGTCGGTATTGCCCAGGGAGCGCTTGATCACGCCATCGAATACGCGCGCAAGCGCAAGCAGTTCAACCACCCTATATCGAGTTTCCAGGGGATACAGTTCATGCTCGCCGATATGGCGACCGAGGTCGAGGCTGCCCGCGCCCTGGTCTACGCGTCCTGCCGCATGATCGATTCGGGCGCGAAAGATATCGGCAAGGTCTCCGCGATGGCGAAACTCTTCGCGAGCGATACCGCGATGAAGGTAACCGTCGACGCGGTACAGATATTCGGCGGCTATGGCTATATGAGGGATTATCCGATCGAGAAATATATGCGCGACGCGAAGATCACGCAGATCTACGAAGGGACGAACCAGGTCCAGCGCAATGTTATCGCCCAGGCATTGATCAAGGAGTCGCTGAGAGCATAACACGTGAAATATTCATGTGGTCACCAAGTCACCACACATGAAGAACTGATGGGGTCACCAGTCACCAGTAAAAGAAAAAAGTCCGTTTTTGTTTTTAACTGGTGACCTGGTGACTGGTGTCAGGTGACCCGTTGGCTATAACACTTTTCCAAAGAGGGTGCGTATGGATATCATTGTCTGCATTAAACAAGTACCGAATTCGGCCGATGTCAAAATAGATCCCAAGACGAACACGCTGATGCGCGAAGGCGTTGAAAGCATTATTAATCCGTTCGATACGTACGCGATCGAGGAAGGCGTGCGGCTGCGGGAGCGTTTCGGCGGCAAGGTAACGGTCATCAGCATGGGGCCACCGCAGGCGCAGACGGCGCTGCGGGAGGCTGTCTCCCTCGGGTGTGACGAGGCGGTGCTTATCTCGGATCGTGCGTTCGCGGGCAGCGATACCTGGGCGACGAGTTATACGCTCGCGCAGGCTATCAGAAAGATCGGCCGCTATGACCTGATCATCTGCGGCAAGCAGGCGTCCGACGGCGATACTGCGCAGGTAGGCCCCGGGATCGCCATGCACCTTGATCTTCCTCAGATCACCTACGTCAAGAAGATCGAAGAGATCAAGGATGGCAAGGCGCGCGTCGAGCGGCTTGTCGAGGAAGGGTATGAGATACGGGAAACCCCGTTACCGTGCCTTTTTACGGTCGTCAAGGAGATCAATGTTCCGCGTCTTCCGTCGTTAAAGGGGAAGATGAAAGCTAAATCGATCGTGATCCCGGTGTGGGGAGCTAAGGACCTTAATTGCGAACCACAGAAGATCGGTCTTGAAGGATCGCCCACCAAAGTAGTCAAGGTTTTCAGTCCGCCGCCCCGCAAAGGGGGGGCGAAATTGGTGGGAGAGCCGCATGATGTCGTTGAAAAACTCGTTGATTTACTCAAAGGAGATCTGCTTCCCGGGTAACCTGCCGGCGAGAGAACGGCTGCGGATACTACGAGCAGAACCACAGGAAAGGTATACGGATCATGATCAAAGTGTTAAATGATAAATGTACGGGCTGCAGGCTCTGCCTCAAGGCCTGCCCGTTTGCGGCGATAACCATCGTTGAGAAGAAGGCGGTTATCGATCTTTCAAAATGCACGCTCTGCGGTGCCTGCGTCGAGAGTTGCAAATTCAAAGCGATCGAGCTGAAAAAAACGGTTGGCGTAAAAAAGGACCTGAGCGCCTATCGCGATGTATGGGTATTCTGCGAGCAGCATAAGGGGAAGATCCAATCGATCTCCTGGGAGCTGCTCGGTGAGGCGCGCAAACTCGCCGATACGTTGCAGGTCAAGGTCGCCGGTGTTCTTATCGGGTCCAATGTGGCCGATGAGGCGGCGCAGGTGATCGAACGCGGCGCCGATGAGGTCTATGTCGTCGATCAGCATGAGCTCGAACATTATCTCGATGAACCGTATACCAATATCCTGATAGAACTTATTAACGAGCGTAAGCCGGAGATCGTGCTCTGCGGCGCGACAACGCTCGGGCGCAGCCTTGTCGCGCGCGTGGCGGTCAAGATCAACGCGGGGCTGACCGCCGACTGTACCGGTCTCGATATCGATCTTAAGGACCGCAGCCTGCTCCAGACCCGTCCCGCTTTCGGCGGCAACATTATGGCGACGATCGTTACCCCCAACCACCGGCCGCAGATGGCGACGGTGCGCCACAAAGTTATGAAAGAGGCGGTCGCCGTCCCGGGCAGGAAAGGAAATATCATTCAGCGCCGTTTTGAGGGGAAATTCTGCGCCTCGCGCACGACGCTGCTGAATATGGTCGAGGAGGTCGAGCAGACGGTCAATCTCTGCGAGGCTGATATCATCGTTACGGGCGGCCGGGGTGTCGGCTGCCCGGAGAACTTCAAGATCATCCGTGAACTCGCGCTTTCTCTCGACGGTGCTGTCGGCGCTTCACGCGCGGCGGTCGACGCTGATTGGATACCGTATTCGCATCAGGTGGGACAGACCGGCAAGACCGTCTGTCCGAAGATCTATATCGCCTGCGGCGTTAGCGGCCAGATCCAGCATCTGATCGGGATGCAGTCTTCCGATATTATTATCGCGATCAATAAAGATCCGGACGCGCCGATATTTAACGTGGCGACGTACGGAGTCGTCGGAGACCTCTTCGAGATCGTACCGCTCCTGGCAAAGAAATTCCGTGAGTTGCGCAAAAAGGCATGAGTAAGCATCTGACCACATCCGGCGTCGCCCGGTCATAAGGAGACCGTCCATGTATTTTAAGTCCCTCGAGATCTTCGGATTCAAATCTTTTGCCGGCAAGACCAAAATAGATTTTGAGCCGGGTATTACCGCGATCGTCGGCCCTAATGGTTGCGGAAAATCCAATGTCGTCGACGCGCTCAAATGGGTGCTCGGCGAGCAGTCAGCGAAAGACCTGCGCGGCACGAACATGGAAGACGTCATTTTTAACGGCACGGATACGCGCGATCCGGTAGGGTTCGCCGAAGTCTCGCTGACGATGTCGAACGAGTCGAAGTTCCTTCCGATCGAATATGGCGAGGTTATTATTACGCGCCGCCTCTATCGGTCAGGCGAGAGCGAATACCTGCTCAACCGCAACGCGGTCAGGCTGAAGGATATCATTGAGCTTTTTATGGGGACGGGTGTCGGGACGAGCGCGTATTCGATCATTGAGCAGGGCAAGATCGGTATGATCATATCCTCGAAACCGGAGGAGCGCCGTTATATTTTTGAAGAGGCAAGCGGCATCATCAAATATAAATCAAAGAAGCGCGAGGCGATACGCAAGCTTGAGTATACGGAGAATAATCTCCTGCGCGTGAACGATATTATCCAGGAAGTGAAACGGCAGATCGGTTCTATTGAGCGTCAGGCGAAAAAAGCTGAACGATACAAAGCTGATTTCGACCGCCTCAAAGACCTCGACACCAAGATCGCTTTCGTTGATTTTCAGGCGTTAGCGAAGAGCCATGAAGACCTTGAGCGCGACATCCAGGCTTCACGGACGAAAGAGGCCGCGCTGGCGCAGAGCGGCATGGAGCTGAACGCGCAGCTGGGAGAGCTCAGGTCGAAGCAGGCATCCGTCGACGCGGCGCTCGCTGATGTGCAATTGCGCGAGATGAATCTCACCTCGGCCGTTGAGCGCGCCCGCCATAAGATCGCGCTGGACGAAGAGCGGATGCGCGAACTCGAAACGCTCAAAACGACGTTAACGAATGAGCAGGCAACCCTGCAGAAGAATATCATCGAGCTTGAGGAGACCGTCCGGGCGTTTGCGGCGGAGATCGCGGCGATATCGGGATCGAGAGCAGAAAAAGAGTCGCTTGCCGCGCAGAACGATCTGCAGTTCAAGTCCGTGGAAGAGACGCTTGCCGCGAAAGAACTGGAGATCAGAGAGACCAAGCTTAAACTCGTCGATGTGCTGAGCCGCCACGCGCACGCGAAGAACGAATCGTCGCGCCTTGCCGGCGACAGCGCGAATCAGCGCTCCAGGCTCGGACGCCTTATCGCTGAAGAAGAATCGGTGAGCAAGGAAGAAGCCGCGCTGAAAGACCAGGCGGCAGCGCTCGCGGCACAGGTCAGGGACCTTGAGGAGCGGTTTGCGCAGTCGACCAGCGCGAAGGCCGCGCTGCAGGAGCTTTTAAACAGGAAAGACGAGGAAAAAGTTTCCGTTGAAAAGAGCCGCGAGGAGCTGCAGGCGAAGAAGCTGACGCTCGAGTCGCGGCTGGCCCTGCTCCAGGACATGGTGAAACGGTACGAAGGGTTTGGCGGCGGACCGCGTTCGATACTGATCGAAAAGCAGGAGAGCCGTTTGCCGGTACCCGGCGTCTACGGCGCGCTGGCTGATATTATTAATGTGAACAAAGGTTATGAGCTTGCCGTCGAATCGACGCTGGGCGATCTACTCCAATGTATCGTTGTGGAAGACCGTCAGGCCGCGGTCGCTCTTATTGAATATCTTAAGCGCAATAATATGGGAAAGACGACGATCGCTTCGCTCGATTCCCTGACCCCGGAAGAGACCGGCGAGGCCCCTGTCCATAATGGGCAGCGGCTGGCGTGTCTTGCCGATGTCGTTACGGCGCAGGAGCGTTTTATCCCGCTGATACGCGCTCTCTTTTCGAATGTATTTCTGGTCGCTGATATCGGCGCGCTGGCGCAGAGTACGGGTACCGCCCGTAAGGGTATTACCCTCGTAACGGCGAGCGGGGAGATCTTCAGGAACGGTTTTATGACCGGCGGTATGACCAAAGAGGATATCGATACCGGTATATTGAACCGCAAGATTCAGGTCCAGGAGATCACCGCCGAGGTCGGCCGGCTGCATGACCAGATCACGGCACTGACGGCGCGTAATGATTCGCTCACCGCCGAGATGAACGTCTCGATCGAGTCGCTCAACGCCCAGGAGCAGGCGCTCAGGCAGACGGAGCTCGAACTGGCGAACCGTAAGAGCCAGAAAGAGAACGCCGAAAATTCAGTTAAAAAGGTTGCCGGTGAACACCTTCTTTTGGGCGCGGAGATCAAAGAAGTCGAGCAGGAAGCCGTTCTGATCAGCGCCCGGCTTGCCGCCTGCGAAGAGACGATCACGCTCGCCGAGTCCCAGCAGGGAACGTTGCAGGCGACGATCCTCTCATCCCAGACCCTCCTGGACCAGGCCCTCAAGGAGAAGGAACGGTTGTTGATCGATATTACGAGAATGAGGACGGAACTGGCGGCGGTCGCCGAGCAGGAGCGGCAATCAGCGGCGAATCTCGCCATGCGGACCGAGTTTCTCAAGAGCCAGAAAGAGCTGGTGAACGAGAAGGAGCGTTCCTTCGCGGAATCGCTGGTCCGCCAGCAGGAATTACAGGCCGAGATAGCTTCCTTGCGCGTGGTGATCGAAAGCTCGACAACCGATCTGCAAAAAGTGGTTCAAGAGTTCGGGCAGGTCCGTGAGCAGAAAACCGCCCTTGAGTCTCAGGCGGGCAGGGTTGATGCTGACTTTAAGGCCAATGAAACGAATCTCGCGGCGGTCAAGGAGCTGCTCTACAGCGCATCAATGTCGCAGCAGGAGGCGACGTTCAAGACTGAGACGCTCAAGACCCGCATGCATCAGTTTTACCGCGTTGATATCGCGCAGGCCCAGGTCACTATTGAAGATACGATCGATTGGGATGCCGTCAAGATTGAGGCCGGCGAATTGCGTGAGAAGATAGAACGGCTGGGAGCGGTAAATCTTATCGCGATCGAAGAGCACCAGGAGTTGCAGGGTCGCTACGATTTTCTGATCAAACAACATGAAGACCTGACGCTGGCGAAGGAATCGCTGCACGAGGCGATCAGAAAAATCAACAAAACGACCCGCGAACTCTTTATGGATACATTCCAGAAGGTCCGCGTCGAATTTAAAGAGTACTTCAAGTTCCTCTTCGGCGGCGGGCAGGCTGAGCTGGTCCTGATGGATGAGCAGGATATTCTCGAGTGCGGTATCGAGATCATGGCCCGGCCTCCCGGGAAGAAGCTCCAGTCGATCTCGCTCCTCTCGGGCGGAGAAAAAGCGTTGACCGCCAGTGCGCTGCTCTTTTCGATCTTTAAGGTGAAGCCGAGCCCGTTCTGCATACTCGACGAAGTGGATGCGCCGCTCGACGAATCGAATATCGGCCGGTTCAGTAAAGTCCTCATGGATTTTTCAAAGACCTCGCAGTTTATCATCATCACCCATAATAAGCGCACGATGTCGATGGCCGATATTATGTATGGGATAACCATGGAACAGAGCGGCGTCTCAAAGGTGGTTTCAGTTAAATTTTCGAAGGAAAAAGAAGCGCCGCATGTCCGCGCTACCCGCGAAGACGTTTCCGCAGCTCTTCCCGCGCCGCTCCCGTGAAGGTCGTATGCGCATCCTTATCGTTGAAGATGAGGCGAAGATAGCGAGTTTTATCAAGCGCGGCCTGCGCGAAGAGGGGTATGCCGCCGATATTGCCGCCGATGGCGAGCAGGGGCACTTCCTCGCCTCGACCAATGATTATGATTTGATCATCCTCGATCTGATGCTGCCGAAGATCGGCGGGATCAGCCTCTGCTCGACGCTGCGCCGGGAAAAGATCAACGCCCCTATCATCATGCTCACCGCGAAAGACGCCGTCAGCGACCGGGTCGCCGGACTCGACGCCGGTGCGGATGATTACCTCACGAAACCCTTTGCGTTCGAAGAACTCCTGGCCCGGGTGCGCGCCTTGCTGCGGGCCGGAGCCCGGGTCTCGAGCGTTACCCGCCTCCAAATCGCCGATCTTATCCTTGATCTGATAACCCACCGCGTGACACGCGCCGGCAAAGAGATATCGCTGACGTCAAAGGAATACACGCTGCTTGAGTATTTTATGCGTAATGCCGGTACGGTCGTTACCCGGACGATGATATCGGAGCATGTCTGGGACATCCATTTTGATACAACAACGAACGTGATCGATGTCTACGTCAATTATCTCCGCAATAAGATCGACACGGGTAATCGTGATAAACTTATCCATACCGTCAGGGGAAGAGGATACCTGCTGAAGGCATGACCGCTGACCATACGCTCCCCAAGCCCCTACCGCTCTCCACCTCAGGGATCTTTTCCCGTACCATCCGCTTTAAGATCGTTCTCTGGTATATGCTCGTTCTCGCGCTGACGCTGTCCGCTTTCAGCGTATTCCTGTATCATAATTTCAGCAGCGATCTGCGCGACGACGCCGACGAGCGGCTCCGGGCAAAGGCCGATATCATCGCTCAGGCGATCGACACCTACTGGGAGACCGAAAAGCTCGATGCCGAAACGGTTGGCGGCATGCGGTCAGCGTTCGGGAAAGCCAATAACCTGAATTTCAGCCGTATCGCGCAGCATTGGGTCGAGGAGCGATCTAACGATCCGAAGCTGATCAGCGTGATCATTGAGATATTCGACGCGCACGGGACGCCGATAGCGTTATCGCGTTCGATGCCGCAGCAGCCGATTTTCGCCGCAGGGGTGCGCGCGCGGATCCTGCGCGGCGAAAAATACTTCGGCAATCTTGATTTTGAGACGTTCGAGAAAAAAATACTGCCGGTCCGCGCGCTCGCGATGCCGGTCCGCGAAAACGGGAACGTAGCGTACGTGGTGAGGGTGGCGACGCCGCTCAGCTTGATCCAGGCGCCCTTGCGCGCGCTGCGGATCTGGCTTATCGTGTTATTGCCGCTGACGGTCCTTCTGACCGGTATCGTAGGGGCTTTCCTGGCGAAGCTGACCTTGCGCCACGTCGATGCGATCACACGCATGATCCGGCAGATCACCGCCGAAAACCTTAAGCTCAGGATACCGGTACCCGAGACGAAAGACGAGATAGAGCGGCTTGCGCGTACGTTCAATGATATGCTGATCAGGCTTGAAACAGCATTCGCTTCCCAGAAGCAGTTCACGCAGGACGTCTCCCATGAACTCAAAACACCGCTCACGATCCTGCGGGGAGAGCTCGAGATCACCCTCAAGCGGTCCCGGTCCCGCGAAGAGTATGAGTCGGTTCTTGCGAGCAGCCTTGACGAGGTTGAGAAGATCGGCAGGATCGTCGAAAATCTTCTGGTGCTCTCACGGTTCGATAATCGCGAGACAGTACTGAAGCTCGCGACCTGTGATCTGAGCGCTCTTATTGCGGGTGTCCTTGAGGATATCAGGGTTCTGGCCCTTCGCAAGGCGATCACCCTGAGCTTCGAGCGTCCGGGCCTCCTTATGACCAGGATCGACGAAGGCCAGGTCCGGCATCTCTTATTGAACATTCTCGATAACGCTATTAAATATACTCCCGAGAAGGGGAATATCGCGGTGACGGCGGTTCAGGATGAAACATGGATCAGGGTTATGGTGAGCGATACGGGGATCGGGATCGCGCCTGATGAGATCGAGCATATTTTCGACCGCTTTTACCGTGTCGATAAATCACGCAGCAGCAGCGGTTTCGGCTTGGGGCTTTCGATCGCCCGTTCGATCGCCGAAGCTCATCGGGGCGCGATAGAGGTGAAGAGTCAACCGGGAAAAGGAAGCTCGTTCATCATTTCATTCCCCGCCACCCCCGCCTAGAAGTCGACAACATTAATTTTTTTTAATTTCTTTCTAACGGTCTTTTAATGGCTGCTATGGTATAGTCATCCTATCGTATAAACGAGAGGGGGTGAAATACATGAAGAAATTATTGACCGTTATGGTGGCTGTAGCAGCGATAGTGAGCTTTACGACCTGCGGGTTCGCGAAGCAGGTTGCGGTGAAGGCCAGCGCCGATGTCGTTAAGGGCGTTATCACTTCGATCGATACGGCGAAGAATGAGATCGTTGTTAAGAACGAGAAGACGGGTGTCGAAAAGACCGTTGTTGCGGATGCCGCTCTTCTTACGGGGTTGACCGTCGGAGAGAAGGTGAAGGCTACGCTGAAGGCCGGCAAGGCTGTTGAGATCAACAAAGTTCTGCCGAAAGCCGCGAAAGCGAAGAAATAGAAGGGAAGGATTTTTGCTATGAAGAAAGTTCTTATGATGGTATGCGCATCGGCCCTTCTCGGCGGGATCGCTTCTGCCGCACAGATGGTTCCGGTGAAATCAGCCCCCGTTGCTTCTGTCGCGGTACAGGCTCAGGATGCCGCCAGAACGGTTGCTGGTAAGGTTGAAGCGGTTACCCTCGCTGATGCAGCGAAGGGAACCAAGTCGGAGATCACCGTCGTTGACATGGCCGGCAAGAAGAGCATGGTCATCGTGAAGGCTACGACGACGATCTATGACGCCGCCGGCAAAGCGTTGACGCTTGATAAGATCGCGAAAGACGCGATAGTCAAGGTCAAATATACGGTCTCTAAAGAGGGTGTCGACGAGGCAACCTCTATTAGTATCGCAAAGTAGTGCCGGGAAACAGTTTTGTCAGAGCGGGTAAGCCATGGAGGCTTGCCCGCTCTGCTTTGTTGAGATAGTATTTTGTATTTTAAAAGGTCTTTGCTATAATCAATCCATGAAAAATAAGACGCTGCTGCAAATACTTATACTGATCGCGCTCTCCTATATCGCGTTTACACTGGGTAACTCGATCCTTGATCTGACGAATCCCGATGAAGTTTTCTACGCGCAGACGACTAAAGAAATGATCCAGCGGGGGACCTGGATCACCCCCTATCTTTTCGGCCACCCTCAATTCGAGAAACCGGTCCTCATTTACTGGCTCATGCGTTCGGGCGCGCTCTTTTTCGGGGTAACGAATTTTGGTATGCGGGTCGTTCCATCGCTCTTCGGGATCATCGGGGTTATTGCGGTCTATCTGCTGGGACTGGGCGCTTTCAAAGACCGTACGAAGGCTTTTGTTTCAGCGCTGATCTTCATGACCGCCGGGATATCGATCGGCCTCGCCCGGTGCGTGATGACCGATCTGACGTTCTCCGTTCTCATCCTCCTGGCAGTGGCCTCATTTTATGCGGCTTACACGGTCAGCGGAAGGAAGACGTCCGGGTTGATCTTCTTTTGTATCTTCTCAGCCCTGGCGGTGCTGACGAAGGGTCCGCTCGGATTTATGATCCCAACCGCTATCGTGATACTTTTTCTCGCGTTGCGTAACGAGATCAAATTCATTATTTGTCGTCAGGCTGCCGCGGGTCTACTGCTCTTTATCGTGATAGCGCTGCCCTGGTACGCGCTCATGATCTGGAGGCATGGACATTATTTTACGCATGAATTTTTTTATAATGATCATCTGCGGCGCATAATGTCAGCGGAGCATCTGAGCAATGATCGCTGGTACTTTTATCCGGGGTCGATGATCGGTGGGATGTTCCCCTGGAGCTTTCTAGTCGTTTTTGCGCTGGCGCTCCTGCCGGTACGCCTTAAGAACGAGAAGGACCCGTTCTATCTCTTTATGCTCTGCTGGCTGGTCGTCGTTTTTGCCACATTCCAGTTCGCGCATTCGAAACTGATCAGTTATATCTACCCGCTCTTTCCCGCGCTCGCCCTCATCGCGGGGGACCATCTCTGCCGGGGCGCAATAGCTCCGCGCAGGAAATCGGTGATGATACCGCTCATCATGACCTTCGTCGTCTTTCTGGCGGTCCCGGTCGCGCTCAAACTCGTCCTTATGAAGAACGGGGCGAAGCTGCCGTCGCGCGTACCATTCTATTTTTTAATGCTTGAGTTCTTGCTGGCGTCGGCATGGATGGTGATGCCGCTCTTAAAACGTGAGATCGTTCGGGTTGCGCATATTATCGCGGCAGCGATGCTCCTGACGGTCTGCGTGCTGCCGTTCGCGACGGATTATGTTACGCTCTATGCAAGCTCCCGGGCACCCGCGGAGTACCTGGTAAAGAATGCCAGCATCAACAATATTATACTAGTCTCAATGCCGTTCGTGCGGGGGGTCAGGTACTACACCGGTAAAGATGTCGCGGTGATCGATCTGCCCGGCAAACAATTCTTCAGCCCTCATCCGATCCCTTTCTACGGTGCCAATGACGGGGTCAAGGCCTTCCTTCGCAGCCAGGATGTGACCTATTGCGTATTAAAAAAAGTTGCGCTTGAGGATATACGGCGCATCGGCGGGAGTGAATTCAGGTATACGGTGATGACGGTGGTCGGTAATGAGTATGTGGTGAAGGTTGAGCATGTGTAAGGCAGCGGAGGATCTATGGAGCTAACGATCGTCAAGATAAAAAAAACGGATGAGATCAATGTCATCATCGGACAGAGTCATTTCATTAAGACGGTCGAGGACCTCTATGAGACACTGGTCAGTGCGGTCCCCGGTATCAAGTTCGGTATCGCGTTTTGCGAAGCCTCCGGTAAATGTCTGGTGAGGGTGGCGGGCAATGACGACGAGTTGACGCGGCTCTGCGGCGAGAACGCGCTGTTGATCGGCGCGGGGCACTCGTTCGTCATTATGCTGCGCAACGCTTTTCCGATCAACGTCCTTAACGCGATCAAGAACGTCCAGGAGGTCTGTTCGATATTCTGCGCGACCGCGAACCCGGTCGAGATCATCCTGGCGCAGAGCGATCAGGGGAGAGGGGTCATCGGCGTCATCGATGGAGCGTCGCCCAAGGGTATCGAAGGCGCCGCGGATATCGCCTGGCGCAAGGATCTTCTGCGCAAGATAGGGTATAAGAGTAATTAAAATTTGTTTTTTTGCGGGTGACGCCGCGCGGGCGCCCAAATTGCGGATCTATTGATCCGTTTTTTTCTTTTTGAAGAGGTCGAGGAAGCGGTCTTCGTAATCTTTGAAGACGCTCCAGGTATCGAGCTCTTTCTTGAGTTCAGTAGCCCTGGTCAGGTCCTCGGCGGCGAGGGTAAAAAGCTCTTCTATCTTCTTGTGGGCGGATTCCGGCAGCTTCGTGAAAGCGCCGAGCTCATGCTTGATCTTTTCGATCTCTTCTTCGCTGAGTGGCGTATGGACTGGCGATTCTCCCTTAATGTAACCGATGAGTTTATTGATCTCTTCCTCGACGAACTTTGCCCGCTGGCGCATCGGCGTCAGGTCGAGGCCGAGTCCCAGGCTGCGGTCAAGGACTTCGAGGACCGCGATCGAGGCCTTCGGGTTCTCGATCTGGATCGTGTAGATCGGGATCTCTCCCAGCAGGCAGACGCCATCGATCTTCTGGCCTTTGGCGACCCCCAGGATCAATCCGTTCAAGCCGCTGATCTGTCCCTCGCGTAAAAGCTTCAGGTTATGCGCCTTAAACCCCTGCAGTACTTTCTTTGACGTAGCGGCGATCCAGACCTTGGGGACCTGGCTGTGGTCGATCGGTACGCTCATAGCGGCGAAGGTATAGATCGCTTTGATCGAGCATTTACGGGCGAACCGCACGATCT
>JBAWYO010000019.1:0-15620 GCA_037143495.1 Candidatus Omnitrophota bacterium
GAACAAAAACGGAGAGCCCCTTACCGGAACTCTCCGTAGATTTGCTTAAACTCTACCTGCGCTGACCGGCCGTACCCGCTCACTATCTCTAGAACTTCGCGCTCTGATACTCCGAATTTCAGGCAGCCGGATCCCGTCCTCGGCTTACGACGGACTCGGCGGTGGCGGTGTCGTCGACGGCGGTGGCGGTGTCGTCGACGGCGGTGGTGGTGTCGTCGACGGCGGCGGCAGCGTATCGGTCGGCGGCGGCGTCTCTTCCGGCAACGTTACCGGAGCCGGTGTCGTCAGCGGCTCCTCCGTCGTGGTAACTATCCGCTTATCCTCGGTTTGAGAATCTCCGGTAAACTGCGGGAATGGCACTGAAGGGCCCGACTGCGCGGCTGAGCGCGCGCTCAACGCCTGGCGCGTTGCGGGGTCATTGAGCACTTTGGTAAGCGTGCTTTCATCAACCTTCCCTTCCTGCTGCGGAACCACAATGCCGCGTTCTTCCAGCCGCTGCCCCCCGAGACGGGCAGCTTGGTGGAGCACTTCTTTCAATGAGGTGACCGTCAGTTCCGCGCCTGATACCCAGCCGCCTGACGGCTCCACTCCATACTGCTTAAGCTTGCTGAAAACATCTTTCATCTCGACCGTATCGCTTTTGATCGCCAGATCCATTCTGTCAGCTAATTCCCGGGCGACATCATCCTGCGTCGCGGTCCGTGCCCAGCCGGTGGCGGCTGAACATACCACGGCCGTTATGACCACCATGATCCAGATTTTTCTCATGCTTGATCTCCTTTGATAGGTCCCTTTAGGCAAGAATAACATATATCGCGGTTCTTTTCAATTTTTTCCCTCACCGCGGAAGAGGCCGGCCACCAGCGCGGCCCACTCCTTAAGAACAACCTTCTTTTCGTACCGCGTCTCGGCTGCCCTGCGCCCCGCTTCACCCATCACACGCGCTTGAGCCGGATGTTCAAGCGCCCACCGCAGCGTTTTCGCGACCGCGGTACCGTCCCCCGGAGCCGCCCAGAATCCGCAGGTATATTCCTGCGCGATCCGTGCCGGCTCGCTTTCTTTATCAGCGATAGCGATATAGGGACGTCCCGCCGCCATAATGCCGTACACCTTGCTCGGCACCATCGTCCCCGCTGTACCTTTACCCAGAAGAACGATGTGCAGGTCCGCCATGCTCAGGGAAGAGGCCAGGTCCTCCGCCGGCTGATACGGCAAGAGCGTAATATTCTGCGCGGATGATGCCGCGATCAGACGCTCAAGATTTTTTTTACCGGCACCTTCTCCTATAATGAAAAAATGCATCTTTCTGCCCGCGTTCTCGCGCTGCACTTCTTCGAAAGCGCGCAGGCAATCGCTGAAATCGTGGGCAAGCCCTATATTGCCCGAGTACTCAACAACAAAATCATCCGCAAGCCCATACCGCTGCGCCAGCCGGTTATCCCGGCGGTCGACCGGCGTGATCGAGCCGGTATCCGCCCAGTTCGGGATAACCAGCATCCGCCGTGCGGGGATACCTTTTACGCGCAATTTTTCTTTCATGCTCTCCCCGATAGGTATCACTACCCGGGCACGCGTCAGCGCATAGGTATTCAATCGATCAAAGAGAGCGCTTGCCGCTCCTCTTTTGAGCACCCCCATCGCAAGAACAACGTCGGGATACAGATCCTGACAATTATAAACATACGGAATGCCCCGCAACCATTTAATAATAGCACCCATGATCCCCAGAAAAGGAGGATCGGTGCAAACGACCAGCAGATCGGCCCGTACACCCACCGCCGCAAAGAACGTCAGGATGCAATAGGTGGCCCAATTCGAAAAACGGCCGGCGAGTCTCCCTTTCCAGAACCGGGTATGCCTGACCCGTATAATATCGATGCCATCATGGGTCTCACCGGCATACCAGCATAACGGTTTAAACGCTGCCCGCGCCCCATAGTACGAACACCCCGCGATCACTGTTACCCGGTAACCGGCCGTAAGTTCCCGGGCAAGCGCGGTCAGTAACTGCCCCGTCGCTTCACAATCAGGCCAGAACGAACGGTTAATGATCACAATATGTTTTTTGGTATCTTTTCGATCCATCGGTCTATCCGGCGCTGACCACCGCGCCATCTCCCTGACGTCGTTATTTCTTTCCCTTGTGGACCAGATACGGTCCCAGCGCGATACAATCCATCTTGGTCCTCAAAAAACATTCCAGGGCTTCCTGCGGCGTATTGACGATCGGTTCATTCTCATTGAACGACGTATTTAACAGGACCGGCACCCCGGTTATCGCTTCAAACTCCTTGATGAGCTTCCAGTAGAGCGGATTGTCAGCCCTGCTCACCGTTTGGAGCCGCCCGGTTCCATCAACATGCGTCACCGCCGGTATCGTTTCCCGTTTATCTTTCTTAACCTGATACACCTTGATCATAAACGGGTCCGGGTACTCTTTCTCAAAATAATCGCCGACCCGCTCAAGCAAAACCGACGGAGCAAATGGCCGGAACCACTCACGCCTTTTGATGCGCGCATTCAGGATATCCTTCATCTCTTTTCTGCGGGGGTCAACGAGGATCGACCGGTACCCGAGCGCCCGCGGCCCCCACTCCATTCTCCCCTGGAACCAGCCGACGACGTTGCCGTCAGCGATGGCCCGTGCTGTTCGTGCGCATACCTGGTCATCGTTTTCGAGCATCTCGATATGGCAACCGGCTGCAGTTAGCTCGTCTTTTTTCTCTTCTAACATCATGCCGATCTGGTCGCGGGAGTATCCGGGGCCCCAGGCGACCGTATCCATCACGAACGTCCTGGCGTGCCCGAGCACCTGGTGGTAGAGGTAATACGCCGATCCGAGGGAGCCCCCCGCGTCCGACGACGCTGGTTGGATATAAACTTCTTTAAAGGGTGTCCGGTCGAATATCTTTCCGTTGGCAAGGCTGTTGAGCGCGCAACCGCCGGCAAGACAGAGGCGGGACGTCTGCGTCACTTCATGCGCATGATTCAAAATATGAAAGAAGGCCCGCTCATACGCCTCCTGGACCGAAGCGGCGATATCACAATGATACGCGCCGATCTGCTCGTCGCTCTTCCTGGAGGGGCCGAACCGCTCCACGAGCTTCTGCGAATAAACATCCTCAAGCACCGGCGCCGTAATGTTCCAGAGCATCTCATCCGTTCTCTTATATCCCGCGATATATGATCGATCGAGCGCAAACCGTCCGCCGGGCTTGCGGATCAGGATCTCTTCCATCTTGTCGGCATACTGCGGCTTGCCATACGCCGCGAGCCCCATCACTTTGTACTCATCCCCCACATTCTTAAACCCCAGCAGCTGCGTGAACATCGTATAGAAGATACCCAGTGAGTGGGGGTAGTTCACTTCATAGAGCTCCCGGAGCCTGTTCTTGACGCCGCGTGCGACCATGCAGCTGGTGAAATCTCCGTAGCCATCTATTGAAACAACCGCCGCATCCTCAAAGGGAGAAAGAAAGAACGTGCTTGCCAGATGGGCGCGATGATGCTCAACGGGATAGATCTTTGCTCTTATTTTTTCACTAGGGACCTCGAACGCGACGCCCAGCGCTTCCTTAACGCCCCTGATCTTACCGGCATTGGCCAGCCGGCTTTTAATAAAAGCGATCGGCGGATGGTTCAGAAAAAGAAATGCCGCTTTTTTATGCAGATTCGCCCGCGGATCGCGGTTGAGCGTCACATAATCAACATCCTTGAGATCAATACCCGCCTCCCGTAAACAATACGCGATCGCCTGCTGCGGGAAACCGGCCCAATGCTTGATCCGTAAGAAACGTTCTTCCTCGACCGCCGCGATCAGGATACCGTCCCTGATAATACACGCCGATGAATCAGGATGGTACGCGTTAAGTCCCAGAATGATCATAGACTCCTTTTCAGCCGGTAGATCTCCCGGTCAACCAGCATTTTGTACCAGAACCCCTGCCAGAAATGAAAAATAGTCCCTTGCCATCCGTCTAAAAAACCGGCCCGGAAAATATACCGATACAAAAAATACAGAATGGGCCGCAGAAAGAGCGGCAGCCGGTAATAGACCCGGTACTTAAGCCAGCGCCGTACCATGCGGGGATCGGGGGATGAGAGGCTCCCCTGAAATGTTTTTGTGGCGGTCATCATCTCGCGAGCCTCCAACAAGGCCCAGCGCCGGTGCTTGGTCATCCATACCGCTATGTCGGGATCAATACTATTAATAAGATCGCCTTTTTTGATCAGCGCGCTCTCTCCGGTAACTATAAAATGCTGGTCGTATAATCTATTCTCGCATCTTCCGATATCTTTTCGAAAAAGCCGCAGGTGATACACGGGATAATGACCTCCATGCACGATCGGCACGCCTCTAAACATCGTCCGCCGCGCTATCAGCAGACCCGCCGCCGCTACGGGAACGGCAAAAAGCCTCCGCAGCTCCGCCGCGAGCTCCGCGCTTACCCGCTCGTCGGCATCCAGGTGGAGCACCCAGTCATTCTTGAGCGGCAGCGACTCCTGGGCCCAGTTCCGCTGTCGGGCATAATCCTCAAAAGGATGCTGATATATCTTCTCGGTAAACCGCCGGGCGCGCGCAACTGTCGTATCGGTACTGCCGGAATCAACCACAAAAATTTCTTCTGCCAGGCCGCTGACGCTCTGGAGACACGCTTCGATATTCTGCTCTTCGTTATACGTAAGAACGATAACGGAGACTGGCAGCGTCATTTTTTCTCCCCGAGAATAGCCTGGTACGCTTTAACCATGTCGCCGGCTATCGCGTCGGAGGAGAACTTCTCCCGTGCCAGCTGAGCCCCGTTGGCCCCCATCGCCTTCCGTCGTCCCTCATCATCCAGAAGAGAGCGCATCGCCGCAGCGATCTCTCCCGCATCGCACCCGGTCACGATCCCCGCATCATGTTTCCTGATATCCTCCCAAAGACCGACCTTGTCGGTCACCACAACGGGTAGCTTGCATGCCATCGCTTCGAGCACGGCTATCCCGAAATTTTCACCGTACGAAGGCAGCACGAACATATCACTCGAACGCAACGCGGACATCTTGTCGTTTTCGAGAAGCATCCCGGTAAAAAGAACATGTCGCTCAATGCCTATGTTCTTAAAAAAGCTGCTCACGTCCCGGGCGTACCCGCCCTCAGACGGCCCCGCTATGACCATCATAACGTCTTTTCGCGTCTCGAGCACTTCTTTAAACGCATACCCGAGCAGGTCGAGCCCTTTTTTGGGATGGACCCTGCCAAGAAAAAGAATTATTTTCTTCCCTTGTAGCGCGGGATATTTTTCTGAAAGCTTCCCGACGCCATCCGTTCCCGCATATTCGGTACTATCCAGGCTCGGCGGTATGATAATAACCGGTGCCGTAAAGCCAAGCTTCAAAAAAGCTTCTTTTTCGGAACGCGAATCAACATGAATGGCGGCAGCGCCCTGGATGTTGTTCCTTTCGATCAATGCTATGTATATTTGTTTCCTGAAAGCGCTCTTCAGCCGCACCATAGCCGGATCCAGGGCGCCGAACGGATTGATAATATATGGCTTCCGGTACCGGCGGCACCAGCGGACCGCGCTCCAGGTCGAATGCAGAAACACTGCGTGAATATGCACCAGGTCAACATCGGCGATCCGCTCACGTATCGCCCGTGAAAGAGCGCTTGAATACGAATAAAACCGCGGCCATCGTACCGGACAGTATATAACGCGGACACCATCCACATCGACCGGCGTGTTGAGCGGGACATCCAGGTTCTTCGGGCCGTCGATATTGGTCGTAATAACCAGGATCTCCTGCCCTTTTTTCACCAGTGCGCGACAAAGCTCATGCGTTGCTTTTACCGAGCCGCCGTACCGATGCGCGGGAACATAGCTGGGAATTATATGCAGTATCTTCATCGCAGCAACCCGCTGAAAATCTCGTGAACCCGCTGATTATACGCCCCGATCCCGAATTGTTTCTCGACTTCGCCGCGCAGAAAAACGGGATCGGTCCGCGCTTCCTTGTGCGTCAGCGCATACCGTACCGTGTCGGCTATCGCACGCGGATCGTCGGGGTCAACGAGGAACCCGAGCCTGCCGTTCATGAGCGGCTCAACGCTCCCGTCGGTATTTCCCCCGATCACCGGTTTTCCGCACGCGAGCGCTTCCAGAAAAACGATCCCGAACCCCTCCCCCTTGCTGGGCATAAGGAAGACGTCGCAAAGATTATAATAATCAACGAGCTCAACATCGCTGACATACCCTAAAAACCGCACCTGCTCCTCAAGCCCCAGCGCTCTGGTTTTTTCCTTCAGGCGCTGCAGGTCATCGCCGGTGCCCGCCACCAGAAATAAATACTCCCCGCCCAGCAGCCGCACCGCCTCCAACAGGCAATCATGGCCTTTGTATTTTTCACTGCGCTCGATCCTGCCGACGGTCAGGAGAACTTTCCGATGGAGCTCAGCTACACAACCGGCTGGCCCGCCGCCGGGAGCTTTCGGGTAAAATAACGAGGTATCCACCGTGTTAAATATAAGGGCTATTTTATCGGCAGCAATGCCGTTAGCAACCATTCTCATCTTAGTATAATTGCTGACAGCGATAATATGCTGCGCTTCTTTCAACCCGTTATATTTCACGCCGTCCTTCACGTCCCAAACATCGGTTCCATGGGTTATGACGCTGTACCGCAGACCTGTCAGGGCCCGAAAAAAACGGGCAAGGCCGGCAAAACCGACATGCCCGCAAATTAAAAATCGTGGGCGCCTGCAGATGATAACCCACCAGGCGCGCATCGCGAACATCCATTTACCGGTAAATTTATTCTTCCGTGGCTTACACGCGACCAACCGTATATTCCCTCGGAACAGAGCCGGATGCCGCGGTTGGTCATACATCGAAACCACGATAAATTGTTCCTGCGGGAAGCCGGTCGCCAGGGCCTCGCACAAATGTCTGTTATACGCCTGTATACCGCCGTTATTAAACAGGTCGGTCAGAAGAATGACGATCGGCTTCGATCTGTGTGTGGTTGTGCTCATCTTTTCATCACCTGGCCGCCTTTTTTAATTTCTTCTTATTGATGAACCCCAGCATAAAATATGTATAGAGCACAAATGCGATCGTTGCGTGCAGCGCGACAAAAAATTCCTGGTCCTCAAAAACCCATACCTTGAGCAGCTGAAAATAGATGAGAAACGTCATTAGATTTTCGCCGGACCTGACCATCAGCCATTCCCATAAAAACCTGATAAGGGCGCCGACGAAGAACATGCCGATAACAACGCCGATGAACCCGTTATTAATAATAAACGCGGCGATCAACGTTAAGCCGCAGGAGGTGGTGTTATCATCGGGATTCAGCAGGCCAAGCTCCTTGCCCACCCGGTTATAATTAACGCTCGGCCGGTTGGGCCACATGAACCGCGGGATGAACTGGCAGAGGTAATCAAAGAGGGACGCATAGGTCTTAACCATAACGCCTTCTTCTTTCTTCTGGTAACACGTAACAGCCAATTGTACCGAATTGCCGATGCGTCCGACGGCAACCGTACGCTGGTCTTCCATCCGGTCCTTGTTCGACAGGTCTTCGAGCGTGTTATGCAGGGATACTTTTATATCCGACCCCGCCCAATAATAGCTCCTGAACGTTTTCGTGAAGGGAATCACAAAGGTCGCAAAGAGCAGGACCACGATCGCGATCGTAACGACCGGTATTTTTTTTGTCGCTTTTATGTACGCCACGCAGACTAATGCTATCGGAGCGAGCACCATGCTGCTGAACCCGGCCAGGACACCATAGAGCATTTCAAGCGGAAGGATAACCGCGGCTCTCATCAGGTGCTTCCTTCTCTCCCGGGGCCCAAGCCCTCCTTCCGGCGTGCGCGGCGAAAACGCGAGATAGGTATCGATCATCAATCCCATTGAAATGGAATAATTCATGACGATCCCGATGATCTGCCACCCGGTAAACTGCGCCAGCGTCGGATTAAGCGCGAAAAAAATCCTGAGCCCCCCTCCGATACAATAGAGCTTTACCGGCAGCTCAGGCAACCGCTCTTCCGGGAAGATGTAGTTCTTTAACGGCAATGCCCGCGCAAGACCTTTACCGGGATTGATCCAGTACCCGGCAAGAAAACTGACGGCCCCGGCAGTTACCATCTTCATAACGGCCTCCCATACATCAGGTGGATACGTTATCTGATCAACCGCCAGAAACGCAGATCCGGTATAATTGGAAAGAAAAGCGCCAAGATAGAGGTAAACAGCTTCGTAGGGTATAAACGTTTTCTTAACCACGATCGCGTACAAATAGGGTATCAGCAGAACACCCATCAGCGCGGCAATCCAGTAATATGCGTTGAAATACTGCCCTCGGGACCAAAAAAAACATGCGAGGCCGACATGGCAGAGCGCTATCACCACCGCCGATTTCATGCTTGCCCGGGCTTTACGCCAGATCCCCATACAGAGCACCCTCCCCCTATACCCGCTTCAGTTCTCCCCCGCGCACGGGCTCCGCTGCGGCCATCACTACCGACTTCAAGCGCGCTTCATTGCTATACCCGGCCAGCGCGCGCCGCCTGCCCATCTCACCGATTTTTTTTCGTTGCGCTTCATTCACCAGATAATACCGTATTTTGTCCAACATCTCCTGCGCGCTCTCATAAAACTCAGCCTCCACGCCTTCCTTAAAAAGAACCTGGTGCTCGGGCGTACGCTCAGCCAGCATAAATTGTCCACACGCCGGTATCTCGACCGATCTGTCCGTTGCGCGGTCTGCGTTCCAGTAGGAAAGAAGACAAAGGCTTATCTTCGCGCCGCAGATCGCTTGAGCGTACTCCTCGCCGACAAGATGGCGCGTGCCCGCGAACAATGGATGACGGCGATGCTGCGCTTTCTCCCAATTCCCCCCCCAGACTTTTATCCGGTACCCTTTGCTGTAGAGCCACAAAAGTTTTTCTTCCCGGTCCCGCTCCCAATGCCCCACAAAACCTATATCGCACCCGAAGCTCTCCTGGTCAATTCCCGTTACGTCTACCGGCTTATGAAGATCGGGATCAAACCCGTTACCCGCCAGGCGCACTTCGGCCGCGCCGCTCTTGTAGAGCCAGCCGACCGTCTGCGCTTTAGTCGTGATATGGAGATCGTAGACGGGGATCGAGCGCAAATAGTGACGGCTCTGATTGATGCGCATCGTCTGGTTATCGGGGCTGTAATGTACCAGGACTTTGCACCCGCGGCGGCGGATCTCCTCCAGAGTCGCCGGCCACACGCTCACCCCTTTATCGACCCATAAAACGTCGGGACGGAATGCGCGGGCCGTGCTCGCCACCGCCTGGTTTATTTTTTTTATCTCACTGCCGTAATAAAGGTAGTTGATCCTGCAGTGCCGCGCTGCGGAGGCAGGGCCGGGGAGCGGCGTGCTGTTGACAGATGCCGTGTGATCGTACAGAGCGGCAAGGGCTTTGGCCCGCGCCCAGCTGGTCGTACCGTATGCGTTCGCCCCCACCACCAGCATGCGGGTCGATCTTGCCGTAAGTATTGTTACAGAAGGGTTTCTGCGCTGCGCCGGCGGCAGACGCTCTTGCCTTAAAAAACGGTTAACGGCCATGAGAAGGGCGGGCATCCGGTACCCCCGGCGATTTCCCAGCCGGATAAGGATAGCCCTGCATATTTCAAGCAGCCAGAAGATCCCCGACAGCAAATATTCTTTCATGCCGCGGCCCCCCTTACACGCGCATATTGCGCAGCTATTCTCGCGCCGTAGGCATCCCAGGTGAAATGTTCCCGTACCCGCGCGTGCGCCTCACGCCCCATCGCCGCGGCAAGTTCCTGGTTTTCATACATAAAGAGAATCTTTTCCTTGAGGCGCCCGACATCCCTGATCGGAATAATAAAACCGTCAACGCCATCGCGGATGAGGTCCGGAGCGCCGGTATTAACCGAACAAATGGCAGGCAGAGCGCATGCCATTGCCTGGGGGATCACCATACCGAAACCATCTTCGATCGACGGCAGGCAGAAAACCGAACCCTGGGAATACAGCCCGGGCAGCCGAGCCTGGGGAACGGACCCTTTTAAAATAATATTCTCGCGACGGTATTTGTCGAGCACCGGCGACATAGTCTGGTCAAGCGAACCGATAAGCCAGAGTTCGGCTCTCGGCAGCCGGAGTTCGTCAAATGCCTGCAGCAGATACTGGACTCCCTTGCGGAGCGCGATAACGCCGCAGAAAATAATACGAAAAACGGTGTCCTGCTTTTTTGCCGGCGTAAATTCAGCGGGGTCGACCCCGAGACTTTCCGTAATTATTTTATCGGCAGAAATACCGTTTTTGATAAAAGTATCGCGCGCAAACGTCGATAGAACTGAAATATAATCAGCAAGCCCGTATTCTTGCAATTCCTGTTCAATGACGCGCGAATCGGTCTTCTTTGGCGCAAGACCATATTTTTTGTATTCCTCGTCAAGGATCGCCGATTGGTAACCGATATGGCTGCTGCCTCTTTCCACGACCGTGATCGCGCCGAGATCTTTTGCCCGCCGCATGCTTTCGAGCGCGCTTCCCGACCACCCGATAAAAAGCCCCGCTCCGCGCCTGATGCGATGCGATGCCGCACGGTCAAAGCGTCCATTTAAGAAGTAGGCAGGATCCCAACATCTCGTGCCGCCGGCCGTGGCCCGGAAAAATGCCCGCGACGCTATTTCATGAACCGTAAGACTACTGGTAACCTGCCGGGGTATTCCGTATTTCTCAACCTCGAATCCCGGATACGTCGTGATAAGCTGCCCGAGCATGCCACGCTTGTATAATTGCTGCGCTAGATAAAAAGCGTGAAAACGCCCTTTGACCGATATGCATACCTTTATGTCAGCCATGTCCCCGGCCCCTTCCCGCTCCGTTCCCGATCAGGGCCCGATACGCCTTCGCGATTCCCGCTGCGGCGTCTTCGATCGTATAAGCACCGGCTTTCTCCCGGCATCTGCGCCGGATATCTTCCCGGCCCGCCAGGTCGAGGCTGCGCCGCAGAGCTTCCGCGAGGCTCTGTGCTGAAGCGGCAACGCATATCTCACCGGTCACCCCGGTCTCGATCAGGTCGGGAGTGCACCCTACCGCGTCGGAAACGACGCAGGGGAGGCCATGATGCAACGCTTCGTTGACCACCAGCCCCCACGTCTCCGAATGACGGCTCGGTAACACTAAAAGATCGGCACCGTGATAATACCGGCTCATTTGCGTCTGGTTCCGGAACCCGGCAAAATGGACACGCACGGCCGGCTCACGCTGCGCATGCGCCTGGAGCCGCCCCTGCAACCCGCCGCTTCCCAGGAAAAGCACCCTGCACCGGCGGCGCAGATCGTCCCCCAGCGCCCTGACGGCCGAGACCAGAAGATCAGGGCCTTTCCGGTTGACTAATTTACCCGAAAAGAGAAAAACAATCTCCTCGTCCCGCGCCCCGAGGGATGCGCGCACCTCCTTACGCAACCCGGAACGCTGCTCCTCACCGCACTGAAAAGAAGCGGTATCCACTCCGTACGGAGAGAAGACAAGCTTTCCCGCCGGACATCCGAGCCGTTCGTAGTGACGGCGCGAATACTCGCCGATATATAAGAGCGTATCGCACCGCGCATACACTCCTTTAAGATAACGGTCGCGCAACCAGCGTTTAACCATCGACCTCTGCTTCGCGTGATCAGTCGTCTCTGCCCGGAACATAACGCTGCAGTGCGCGCGGGCTGCTTCCCGGAACGCTTGACGATAGAGCGGATGAGCATACCCTTCCATGAGAACCGCGGCGGGCTTCAGCTCGTTCATTGCCCGCGCCACTCCGCCCGCGCCATATCTTTGCCCGGCCTCTTCCGAACCCTTTTCCGTTCTTGAGAGAAAATAAGCCTGGTACCCGGAGAGCAGATCAGAGTCCCAGGAAAAAGTTGTTCCGAACTCCTTATCCTTATAACCGGCAACGCTCATATCCGATCCATAGACCACCGTCAGGTCGATGTCAAACGTGTTCCTGAGCGCCCGATAAACAGGCGCCCGGTATTGAACAGGGTGTGTTGAAATAATAGCCAGCGACATGCGGCCCTTCCATAACACGTCTAACTGATATGTTCTTCTACGGGCTCTTTCTTTATTCGGAAAAGATACGCATCGCCCCGACGCGCGTCCAGCTCTGCGCGAATGCCCATCTTATTCGCTCCCGAGACCAGGGCGTCCGCTTCGCGCTTCTCCAGGCAAACCACATAATCGAGTTTTTTATCCGTGAGAAAACGGCGATCAGCGGCACCATAAAAAATTTTCAGTTCGCCGGCCTCCGGCGCCGAAAGCGCCCGCTCAAAGCTTAACCAGAGCGCGACCGTAATGCTCGAGACCGGCAGCCGTACCATATCCTGCCTGGCCAATAGCCGATCTTCGACGACATTCCACGGGACATCGAACATTTTCTGAAGAAAGACATATCGCATGAGATTTTCACGGGAACCGATGCTGCTCAGCCTGAAGACCGTATAAAATCGAAACCTCCACAGGCGTGCCGGGAAAATGCTATTTACATACGCGTCGCGCAAACCGATAACATCCGCATCGATCGTACGCTCGCGCACCAGCTGCTGAGCGCCGCGCAGAAGAGTGTTCTCCATAAAATCGTTCCGGGTAGAGCACCATACCACCCCCTGCTTTACACCTGCTGCCATGAGAAGGATTATGATGGCGAGAACGCAATACCGTTTATAACGGCTGGCGCGCGCGAGTATCCATCCACTCGTTCCGCATACAAAAACGAGCAGCGTAAATGCATGCGTCAGTCGCGAAGTGAAATGATCGGGACTGGCGACGACCGTCGTAAAACGCGTTATGCAGTATTCTATGCCCAGCGCAGCGCCAAGCAGGCAATAGAGCGGTACATACGCCGCGTACTCGTCCTGCCGGTCCTCCCCGGTCCCGGTGTCAACGCTCTTTCGCTGTGCCGCATACACTATCACGAGCAGGATCGTATACACTACCGCGCTGCTCACCTGAAGCGTTGACGGATGATACGTCCAGGAAGACCATCGCGCTATAAGGCCCCGCTGGGCTGCGACGGTAGCCATGAATTGATGACACCAGGGAAGAGCGACGATAGCAGCGATACCGCCTGCTGCTATCGTGATGCGCGCTTTTCCGGCGTCCCGGCGCACGGCGTAAACGCCAATCATCATGAACAACGCCGCGCAATACGCGACCTGGTAATAATAATAGGTGTAAAAAAGGCTGCCGCCGGCTAACCCCGCGATCACCGCTCGTACGAACGAGCGTTTTTCAAGCGCCCCGATGAGGGTTACCAGGGCCGCGAGCAAAAAAGATACGCTGATCAGCGGCGCATCCATACGTGAAAAAAACATGGGCACCCGGAAGCTGCCTTGGTACGTATTTAAAAAAGTCTGGGGGCCAAAACCCACAGTACAGAAAACAACAGCGGCCAGACAGGCGACCGTCTTTGTCCGTGACAGTTTCTTCGCCAAAGAATACGCGAGCAGAAAAGCGCCGCAGGAAAAAAGAAATCGCGTGGTAAGCCATCCCCACCCGGTATCTGCGCACCACCGGTCGACCTGCCCTTCGATAAGAGCTGGTAGAAAATATCTGATGGTAGGGACATGCCGATATTCATAAATATCGATCTCGAGAGGTATCCTGCGCGTCTGCATCGCGTACGCCGCCTGCGGCGCATAAAAAACGCTTTCGTCGACGTGCGTTTCTGTAGAGAAAGGCAGGGAAAAATAGTTATACCGGTCGCCGCGGGTCAGATACCCCAGCACCTGCGGCAGAACGCAGCATATCCCGAGTACGATCGCAATACCAGCGATGATCGCTCTTTCGCTTCTTACCACGGAAGACTCCGCAGATACTCAAGCACCGGTTTAAATTGTTCTTCGTAATTAAAACGCGCGAGATGCGCCTGCCGCGCCGCCGGGGCTTTTTGTCGCTGCCCCCGGGTATCATCGATAGCCTCGGTAACCGCACGCGCTATTTCCTGCGGCGAATCCGGAGAAGCAAAATACGCGAATGACGGATCAAGAATCGCCCGGAATGAAGGTTCGTCGTTCGTCAAAACAGGTACACCGAGGCTCAGATATTCGAATATCTTATTGGACGCGCCCGCCACTAACCGTTGATTAATATCCCGGGGCTTAAAGAGCGCCAGCCCCAGGCACGCAGCCGCTGTATAAGAAAAAAGGTGCTGATACGGCATAAAAGGAAGGCGGATAACCCGCTTCTCAAAGCCGCGGCTCTTTATCTCGTTATTCAGGATACCCATAAAATCTTCAAACGCGTAACCGCTGAGCACCAGGGCGCTTGCCTGCGGCCACGCTTCCATCGATCGTACGACCTCAAGGAGCGCATGCCCATCACTGATAGCCCCCTGGTACATAACGAGCTTAACATCGGGACCGAACCCGCCCGCGGCCGCGATATCCCGGGCTTTATTCGGTCCGAGCCGCTCAATGCTCAGCGGCGTATTCATAACGATAAGCGGCTCCTTCCCGACGACAACTTTCTGGAGGAAATACCTGGCGCGGTCAGCGTCAGGGAAAATGATCTTGTCCGCGTGCCGCACATAGGCAATCTCAAACCGCTTGATCAAAGATCCGAGCCCTTTAATATTCTTCTCTTCAGTTAATTCAAGATTATGGTAGATAAAGGGTTTTTTCCTGAAGAACCGCGCCGCAATGAAGCCGGCACAAAATCCGTGCATATCATACGCGTAAACCACGGTGCACCCGGCGCGTTGCATCAGCCGGATACCACACACCACGAACCACGCGAATTCCGCTATCTTAGCGAAAGGGTTTTGTTCTTCCTTCTGCCGGACCGTCAGGCGCCGTCCGAGCCGCGCTATGGTCGCGCTCGCCGGATACTCTTCCCGGGGTTCATCCTGGTTGCGGCAAATAACGAGCACCTTGAATTCTTTCGCCAGCAGCCGAACCGCATTAATAACCGGCGGATAATGGTCCGGGTTAGCGTAGATCACCACACCGATCGTTCTCTTGACGGTCATTGTTCGCCCCCACCCCACACTACGCTATTCATGCGCATCAGGAACGGCGCGCTGACGCGCTGATCGTCCCGGCGCCGGTCAGCGCGCTATAGAGCCCGATCATCTCCGTCGCCACCGCTTCCATCGATCGTGGCGCTACCACCCCGCCGCGTAATCGTGCCGCCAGGGCACGATCGCCGGCAAGCGCCTGCAGCCATGCGCTCCATACTTTCGGTGACCGGCTTTTCACCAGAATACCATCTTGATCGTGATGTACCGCTTCGGCGATGCCGCCCAGGTCGGATCCCAAGACCGGCACTCCCGCCGCAAAAGCCTCAAGCGCTACCAGCGGTCCGGTCTCCAGCCACCGGGACGGAACAACCAGCAGGTCATACTCCCCCAGCTTCTCGATGACCCCCCCACTCGGGATGCTTTTCATGAAATTAATACGGGGATCCCTCTGGGCAAGACCGCGCAGATACCGGCTATACGCTTCTCCCGGCGCGCCTTGTGCCACTCCGTAGATATCAAACCGCAGCGCCGCTTTCGGCAGCCCGCGCACCGCTTTAATAATAATATCGATGCCTTTCGTCCTGTCGAGCCTGCCGACATACACGAGCTTCAAGGG
>JBAWYO010000020.1:0-15312 GCA_037143495.1 Candidatus Omnitrophota bacterium
CTTAACCCGTACCGGATCGAGGGACAGAAGACCGGCTCGTTCGAGATCTGTGACCAGCTCGGAAGATCCCCTGATTATCATTTTATACCCGTCGGTAACGCCGGCAACATCACCGCGTACTGGAAGGGGTATCGTGAGTATAAGCGCGCCGGCAAGATCTCGTCACTGCCGCGCATGATGGGGTTCCAGGCTGAAGGCGCGGCTCCGATCGTTCGCGGCCGTCCGGTCAAGAAACCCGAGACGATCGCGACCGCTATACGTATCGGCAATCCCGCCAGCTGGGAGCAGGCTGAGAACGCGCGCGACGCTTCGGGCGGCATCATTGATATGGTCAGCGACGAGAAGATCCTTGAGGCATATACCTTGCTCGCGAGCCGTGACGCGGTATTCTGCGAGCCGGCGTCTGCCGCCTCGGTTGCCGGTTTGATCAAGCTGGTCCGCGGAGGTTATTTCAGGCGCCGCGCGCAGCGTTCGCCGCTCATTGTCTGTATCCTGACCGGCCACGGACTGAAAGACCCGGACCGCGCGCTCAAGAGCGTAAAATCTCCGACGGTAGTGCAGCCGAAGATCGATCAAATATTGAAAGCGATCGGGCTATAAGAGTAGAAGCGCACGAGTAGAGAGGGAAGAATGGCACAGGGAACAAAATATATCATACTTGTCGGCGACGGCATGGCTGACCGGCCGCTGAAACAGCTGGACGATAAGACCCCGCTTGAGGTCGCCCGCACCCCGAACATGGACCTTATGGTCAAAACCGGGCAGATAGGCAGGACCCTGACGATTCCCAACGGGTTGGAACCGGCCAGCGACGTCGCTAATCTCTCGATCCTGGGGTACGATCCGCGAAAATACTATTCAGGCAGAGGGCCGCTTGAGGCCGCTAATATGGGGATCGAGCTCGGAGAGTTTGATCTCGCTTTCCGGTGCAACCTCGTAACCGCGGCGGGCGATATCATGGCGGATTACAGCGCCGGCCATATTTCTTCAAAAGAAGCCGCTGTTCTTATGAGCTTTCTTGATGAACATCTGGGCAAGGCGCATATCAAATTCTATCCCGGGATCAGTTACCGCCATCTCATGGTCATCAAGCCTGACGTTTCGTACGATATCGCGCAATTAAAAAAATTGACGACCATTCCGCCGCACAATATCCTCGGACAGAAGATATCAAAGAGTCTGCCGAAAGGGGAAGGCGCCGAAACAATACTCCGGATCATGACCGAAAGCCGGGCATTTCTCGAAAAACACGAGATCAATAAAGTCCGGCTCGACCTTAAAGAGAACCCCGCGAATATGATATGGCTCTGGGGGCAGGGGTCGCGGCCGTCGATGCCGAGTTTTCGCGAGCGCTTCGGCCTTACCGGCGCTATCATCTCCGCCGTCGATCTCGTTAACGGCATGGGAAAGATCGTCGGTCTTGAGCCGATCAAAGTTCCGGGCGCGACCGGCTACTACGACACCGATTATAAAGCTAAAGCCCAGTACGCGCTCAAAGCGCTCGAAGAAAAAGATTTTGTCTTTGTGCACGTCGAAGCCCCGGACGAAGCAGGCCATAACGGAGATGTGCGCGAAAAAATACTGGCGATAGAAAATTTTGACGCTATGGTCGTCGGGACCATGCTGAAGCATTTTAAAGATCCTCGCGCGTACCGGATGATGGTGCTTCCCGATCACGCGACACCCATAGCGCTGCGGACGCATACCGACGAACCGATACCGTTCGCGATCACCGGCAAAGATATCGCCCCGGGCCAGTATGACACCTTCAGCGAGAAGGTCTCGTACGAGAGCAGTCTGGTCTATAACGAGGGATGGGAATTGATGAACTTTCTTACCGAGCGGAAATAAAGCGTATGAAAAATCTTCTGGTCCAGAAATTCGGCGGCACGAGCGTTGCCGATGTCGAACGGATAAAAAATGTCGCCCGGAGAGTCGTTGAGACGCGCCGCCGCGGCAATGATGTGGTCGTGGTTGTTTCGGCGCTCGGCGACAGTACCGATACTTTGATCGAGCTCGCGCACCGGATCACGGCACAGCCGTCGGAACGCGAGCTCGACATGCTGATCTCGACCGGCGAACAGGTATCCTGCGCGCTGCTGGCGATGGCGATCCATAAGCTCGGCGAAGACGCGATATCCTTTACGGGAGCCCAGGTCGGGATCATGACCGACAAATCGTTCACGAAAGCGCGGATCGTCGCTATCAACGCGCAGCGACTGGTCGCCGAAGTCAAGAAGCGCATCGTCATTGTCGCCGGATTCCAGGGCGTCAATCCCGATCAGGATATTACGACGCTGGGACGGGGAGGGTCGAACCTGACCGCGGTCGCGCTCGCGAAGGTCCTTGGCGCCGCCAGCTGCGAGATGTACACGGATGTCGAAGGAGTATTTACCGCCGATCCCCGCATCGTCCCTGACGCGCGCAAGATCGACCGGCTCAGCTACGAAGAGATGTTCGAACTGGCGTCGCTCGGAGCGCAGGTACTCCAGCCTCGTTCGATAGAGTTCGCGATGAAATACGGTGTGCCGATCCATGTCCGCTCGAGTTTTTCCGTCAAGAACGGCACGATCATATCCAGGGAGGTAAAAGCGATGGAAGATATTGTAGTTTCCGGCGTTGCCGTAACAAAGCATGAGGCCAAAGTAACGATCTGCGACGTCCCGGACAAGCCGGGACTCGCGGCGAAGATATTTACCGATATTGCCCGCGAGAATATCAACGTCGATATGATCGTGCAGAACATCTCAAGGACCGGGGCAACTGATGTTTCCTTCACAGTACCGGACACGGACCTTACCAAGACGATCCGCGTCGCGAAAGAGATCTCCCGCCGGATACGGGCGGGGGAGATCACCTTTGACAAAGAGATCGCGAAAGTTTCAGTTGTCGGCATCGGGATGCGCAGTCATTCAGGCGTCGCCGGCACCATGTTCGAAGCGCTCGCGCGCCACCACATTAATATCGGCATGATCTCGACGAGCGAGATCAAGATATCATGCGTTATCAGCAAGAAACACGCTGACGAGGCGGTCAGGGCGGTGCATCAGGCTTTCGGATTGGGAAAAAAACAAACGATCAAAAAAAAGAGCATATCATAAGCAAGCGGTACCTTACAAAGCAAAGGTGAGCGATGAAAGTCGAACTTTACGATACAACGTTGCGGGATGGCGCCCAGTCTGAAGGCGTCTCTTTTTCCGTTATGGATAAGATACGGATCGCGAAGAAACTTGATGAGATCGGGGTTCATTACATCGAGGGCGGATGGCCCGGCGCGAACCCTAAAGACATGGAGTTTTTTAAAAAGATCAAACGGGCAGGCCTTAAGAACGCCGAGCTCGTCGCCTTCGGCTCGACCCGGCACGCCCGCACGACCCCCGCGAAGGACCCGGTCCTGAAGGGGCTGCTATCGGCAGAAACAAAGATCATTACGATCTTCGGGAAGACCTGGGACCTGCATGTCAGGGATGTCTTCCGGATCCCTCTTGATGAAAATCTCAAAATGATCGCCGACTCAGTGGCATTTCTTAAATCAAAAGGCCGCACCGTTTATTACGACGCTGAGCATTTTTTTGACGGCTATAAAGCTAATCCGGAGTACGCGAAGAGAACATTGCTTGCCGCGCGCGACGCGGGAGCCGGCGTTCTTATCCTCTGCGACACCAACGGCGGAACCATCACCTCGGAAATATCCGGCATTATCGAAGAGGTCCGCGCGTTCGTCGACATCCCGCTCGGTATCCATGTCCACAACGACGCCGATATGGCGGTCGCAAATTCGATCGCGGCGGTACAGGCGGGCGTTACCCAGGTGCAGGGCACGATCAACGGTATCGGCGAGCGTTGTGGCAACGCCAATCTCGTGTCGATCATCGCGAACCTGTCGCTCAAGCTTAACTCCGAATGCCTTTCTTCGGCAAGCCTGCGCGGCCTCACCGAGGCCTCGCGGTATATCGCGGAGATCTGTAATATGCGGCAACTTGATGTGCAGCCGTTCGTGGGAAATTCGGCGTTTGCCCATAAAGCCGGTGTTCATATCAACGCGATCCTTAAAAATCCAAAAACGTACGAACATGTTGATCCTACCGCTGTCGGGAACAGGCGCCGCATGCTGATCTCGGACCAGACCGGGCGCAGCGGAATTTTAAAGAAAGCCCAGGAACTCGAGCTTGAACTCGACAAGGACGCCCCGAAAACCAAGCGCCTGCTTAAGCTTATTCAGCAGCTTGAGCATGAAGGCTATCATTTTGAGGCTGCCGAGGCCTCGCTTGAGCTCCTGATGAAAAGAACGCTGAAAAAATTCAACGACTTTTTCAGGCTGATGGATTTCAGGGTGATCACGTCCAAGGAAGGCGCGAAGATGACCTCTGAGGCGATCATTAAATTAAAAGTCGGAAAAGAATTCCAGCATACCGCGGCTCTCGGCGATGGACCCATCAATGCGCTCGATAACGCGCTGCGGAAAGCCTTGAAAGATTTTTATCCGGGCCTGGCCGGCATGCACCTCTCTGATTTTAAGGTGCGTGTCCTTGAGGAAAAAGCAGGGACCGCCGCGCGCGTACGCGTCTTGATCGAATCGCAGGATTCGGATGATTCCTGGTGGACGATCGGCGTCTCGGAGAATATCATCGAAGCTTCCTGGAAGGCGTTGACCGATTCGATCGAATACAAACTGCTCAAAGACGCCCGCAAACGCTCCTCAGAACGCGCGGCATCTTGAACGAACGCTCATAAGGGTACATGCAAAAGACCGAGATCCCGTCCTCGTATAATCCGAAAACCGTCGAAGAGCGATGGTATCGGTTCTGGGAAGAGAACGGGTTCTTTCATGCCGTGCCCGACACCTCAAAAAAACCTTTTTCCATCGTCATCCCGCCGCCGAATGTCACCGGCATTCTTCATATGGGCCATGCGCTCAACAATACGATCCAGGATATCCTGATCAGGTATAAACGGATGCGCGGTTTTGAGGCGCTCTGGATGCCGGGGACCGATCATGCCGGCATCGCGACCCAGAATGTCGTCGAAAAGAAGATCGCCAAAGAAGGATTGACCCGCCAGGACCTCGGCAGGGAAAAATTTGTCGAACGGGTGTGGCAATGGAAAGACGAGTATGGATCAACGATCATAAGCCAGCTGCGGAAACTCGGTTCCTCCTGTGACTGGGAGCGTCTCAGATTCACGATGGATGAAGCTTATTCGTCGGCGGTAGTTGAAGTTTTTGTCGAGCTTTATGCGCAGGGGCTCATCTATCGGGGTAACCGGATCATCAACTGGTGTCCCCGGTGCCAGACAGCGCTTTCCGATGAAGAAGCGCCTCACCAGGAGCTACAAGGGCACCTCTACTATATTAAATACCCAATTAAGCAGTCACCAGTCACCAGACACCAGACACCAGCAAAAGAAGAGTTCGTGGTCGTGGCTACGACAAGGCCCGAGACGATGCTCGGCGATACCGCGGTTGCTGTCAATCCAGCCGATGAGCGCTATCGCTCCCTCATCGGGAAAACACTCGTCCTGCCACTCCTCGGACGTGAAATACCGGTCATTGCGGACGAGATGGTCGATCCGGCCTTCGGCACCGGAGCCGTGAAGGTCACGCCGGCCCACGATCCTAACGACTACGCCGCGGGGAAACGGCACGGTCTCGATTTCATCAATATTATGCGCCCGGACGGTGTCCTGAACGAGCAGGCGGGACCATATGCCAACCTCGACCGCTTCGAAGCGCGCAAAAAAATTATCGCCGATCTCTCCGCGCAGGAGCTACTCATAAAGACCGATCCGCATAAGCTCGCGGCGGGACATTGCTATCGATGCTCGACGATCATTGAACCCTATCTCTCCAAGCAGTGGTTTATCAGCATGAAACCGCTCGCGCAACCCGCGATCGCCGCCGTTACCGAAGAAAAAATACGATTTTATCCTGAGCGATGGACGAAGGTCTACCTGAATTGGATGGAGAACATCCAGGACTGGTGCATCTCACGCCAGATCTGGTGGGGGCACCGGTTACCGGTGTACTATTGTAAAGCGTGTCAGGCTCAGTCTCAGGAAGCCGATGGGTCACTAGTCACCAGACACCAGTCACCAGTAAAAGAAAAAACCGGCAGAGAGTCCGGAATTATTGTATCCCGGGTCAGGCCGGAGATGTGTCCTGACTGCGGGTCGACGGATATCGTTCAGGACGAGGATGTGCTCGACACCTGGTTCTCGTCGTGGCTCTGGCCGTTCGCTACGTTCGGCTGGCCGTTCACGAGTGAAACTGATGGGTCACCAGGTCACCAGTCACCAGCAACCAATAACAACAAAATCGCTGATCAACAGCGCGCCGACCTTAACTATTTTTACCCCACCGCGACGCTGGTAACCGCGCAGGAGATCATTTTCTTCTGGGTTGCCCGCATGATCATGGCGGGACTTAAATTCCGGCACGAGATCCCTTTTAAGGATATTTACATCCACGGAACGGTACGCGATTCATCCGGCAAAAAAATGTCAAAATCCCTGGGGAATGTCATAGATCCGCTCGAGATCATCAATGAGTTCGGTACCGACGCCCTGAGATTCAGCATGATATCGATGACCGCCGCTGGCCAGGATATTTTTCTTTCGAAGCAAAAGTTCGAATTTGGGCGCAACTTCGCCAATAAACTCTGGAACGCGTCGCGTTTTATTATGATGAACCTGCGCCCGGAAGAGATAAAAACCGACCTTTGCGTGTACGCGGCAACAACGGAATTGAATCTGGCTGACCGCTGGATCCTCAGTCAATTCTACCGGACGCTTCAGAAAGTCCAGGACTCTCTCGAGGAATATCGCTTCAATGAAGCCGCCGCGACGCTCTATGATTTCATCTGGCATCAATTCTGCGACTGGTACATCGAGTTTTCAAAACCGCAGATTGGTGAACGGCATACGCAGGTCGTCCTCTATAAGGTCCTGGAAAAAACACTGAGAGTGCTTCACCCGTTCATGCCGTTCATTACCGAAGAGATCTGGCAGAATCTTAACGATGTCACCGGGCATCCGTCAGCGGTCAGCGGAGCACAAGACGCGCCGGCGTCGATCATGATCTCCTCGTGGCCGCATCTTCAGCAGCAGCTGATAGACCCGGCGGCTGACGGCGCCTTCGCGACACTCATCGAGGTTATCGTTTCTATCCGCAATATACGCGCCTCATGGAATATCAATCCTAAAGAAGCGCTCGAGGTCCATATTAAAGCGCCGGCGCCGGTTTGTGAGACGCTTAAAAAAAGTGAAGTGTACCTCCAGAACCTCGCGAAGGCATCGACGGTCACCGCGAGTCCGCACCTGGTAAAACCTTCTAAATCGGCCACCGCGGTCATCCGCGAGGTTGAGGTATATGTACCGCTTGCCTTACTGATCGATTTCGACGAAGAACGTTCCCGGTTGCGCCAGAAGATCGATGAGATCTCCCGCTCGACCCGGGGGATAGAAGCGCGCCTTGCGGATGATCATTTTGTCGGAAAGGCTCCGGCAGCGATCGTTGAAAAAGAGCGCCAAAGATTAGCCGAGTTATCTCAAACCCGCACGAGGCTTGAGGCCAACCTGCGGGACCTGGAGTAATTGATGCGCATCAATAGAACTGACCTGCGCGCGTTCCTTAAAAACGCTCTCGCCGAGGATATCGGTCCGGGGGATATCACCACCGGGAGCATGGTGCGGCGCACCGCAAGAACCAGCGCACAGCTTATTATGCGGGAAGGCGGCGTTCTCTGCGGTCTTCCGGTTCTTCGCGAAATTTTTCTGCTCCTTGACCGCGATGTCAGGGTAATCGTACAGCATCGCGAAGGAACGCGGGTCAAGTCGGCGACGATCATCGCAACGCTTGAGGGGCCGGCACGGGCGATTTTCGCCGGGGAACGTCTTGCTCTTAACATTCTGGGGAGGCTCAGCGGCATAGCGACGCTCACGAGCAGGTATGTAGCGGCGGTCGGGGTCGGCGGAGCTGTAATTCTTGACACGCGCAAAACAACCCCCGGCCTGCGGGCGCTCGAAAAGTATGCCGTCGTCATCGGGGGAGGGCGCAATCACCGCAAGGGTCTCTGGGACCAGGTTCTCGTTAAAGATAATCATATTGCCCTTTGGCGCACGCAAACATCGGCACACACAACATCATTGAGAGATCTGGTGGAGCATATCCGCGCGAACGCAGGGAAGGGGATTAAAATCGAGATCGAAGTTGAAAACCTCCACGAATTCAAAGACGCTATCACCGCACATCCTGACATTATCCTACTCGATAATATGCCTCGCGCCGCGATAAAGAGCGCTGTTTCTTTCAGGAACCAACTCGCCGCTGAGCGCCGGCAACCGATAACCAAACTGGAGGCTTCCGGCGGGATTACGCTCAAAAATGTGCGCGCGGTATCCCGAACCGGCGTGGACATGATCTCAATAGGCGCGCTGACCCATTCAGCGCGCTCACTGGATTTTTCCCTGGAGGTCGCACGATGAGAAATAAAATTCTTGCTCTCTTCACCGGCCTGCTCCTGATAACTCCGTTGATCGTCCTGCCGCTCACGATCGATTATTATAATCCGCCCAAGGAACTTTTTATCCAGGTCGCGATCGCTCTCATCGTCGTTCTGTGGATCAGGATGGGCCTGCGTGAGAATAAATTCGAGGTTCTCCGGACGCGTTTTTACTTTCTTTTCGTCGGCTATCTCATTATCGCGGGAGCTTCGCTGGTGAATGCGCGCTCCTCCTATCTGGGGCTGCGTGATTTTTCCCTCCTTCTCTGCTACGGCGCGGCTTTTTTTGTGACGGTTAACCTGGTACGCAGGCGGGACGCCTATGCGGTCGGGCTGGCGATCTTTGCCGCCGCGTCTCTCGCAGCCGTATACGCGCTGGCTCAATACTGGGGTTTCGACCCGGTCAAATATCCTGAGGCTGTTTTTCCTGATTGGCGGTTCAGGCTCTATTCAACCTTTGGTAACCCCGATTTTATCGCCGGTTACCTCGTAACCGTCTTCCCGGTGGGATTAAGCCTCTATCTCGGGACCGAACGGATCCTTAAAAAAACGTTCTATCTTATTTTTCTGACAGTTCTGTACGCGGCTCTGCTGGTCACTTTTTCGATGGGAGCGCTTATCGCTTTCGCGCTTTCGTTCGCGGTCATGACGGTCATCTGCATCGTAGAGAAAGCCAGCCTCCAGAACCTTATCTCCTCTGAAGCGCCCCTGCGCTACGTCGCGCGGTCGCTCGCGGCGCTGGCGCTGGTCATGGCGGCGGTAACCTGCTTCTTTTTTATGCCGAATAAGTATCACCCGCAATCGTTGGCCACTCAGGCGCGCTCCTCGGTCACGTGGCGTCACGGCCTCGAGAACCGCATGGTACTCTACCGGTGCGCCTACCGCATGTCGAAAGATCATCCGTTCCTGGGCGTGGGTATCGGCAATTTTAAAATTTGTTTTCCGCAGTATCGGGCTGATCTGTTGGGCGCCCGCGGACGGGGCGGCGACCCGGCAGTGCTGGATAAGGAGAAAGACCGGAATATTCTGTGTGAATATATTCAAGCCTGCACCGAGACCGGGTATATCGGCTTAGCGGTATTCCTTTTCATCATTTTTGTTATCCTGAAGACCGGACTTGTCCTGTACGGCAAGTGCCTCGATCACCGGAAAAAGATTTTTTTGCTGGGACTGACGATCGGGCTCCTTGCGTTCCTGATCCACGCGGTGACCAGTTTTCCGTTCCATATCGTGGAAAACGCTCTTCTTTTCTGGGTCTTGACGGGACTTATCTTCAGCCAACTTCCTGAAGAACGCCGCTATTCGATACCGGTACTTGCGGGAAACTTTGAAAAACGCCTTCTGGCTCTTGCCGTTACCGCCGCGGCGATCCTGGCGCTGGTGTGGCCGGTCCGCCTTTATCTGGGTGATGTTTTTTTAAAACGGATGGTTGACCTTGACAAGCGAGGCCTCTTCGACCTCGCCGCGACAGAAGCGCGAACGGCGCTCTACTTCGACCAGAACTCAAGCGCCTCGATATATCTCTCGAACTATGCGCTGGTGCACCAGGATTACGAGACAGCGGAGATCTATTTAAAAAAAGCTATCGAGAACGACGACCAGATCAACTATCACGTTGCGCTCGGGCGTATCTATTACCAGCAGAAGCTGCCGAAAGACGCTGTCAATGAATACACCAAAGCGCTCCGTCTTAACCCTTACTACACGGAACTTCGTCTGGCGCTCGCCGAGATTTACGTCGAAAGCAAGATGTATACCGAGGCCGAGGCTGAATGTCAGCTGCTGCTGATCAATAATACCACTGATGCCGCGCTGACCGAAAAACTTAAAAATATCATGCAGAAGATCTTCCGCGAACGTTTCATGGCTACGTATGGCGTCGCAGCTAAAGAAACGCCACCCCCAAAACCGGAAGAGACCGAAAAAACGCTTAAAGATCAGCTGCCGCTCTCCAGCCATGCCACTCTTCACCCTAAAAAGCCCCTTTAAACCCGCCGGCGACCAGCCCACGGCCATTGAGACGTTGACCTCGCGCCTGCGCAGGGGAGAAGCCTATTCCACGCTGCTGGGGGTTACCGGCTCCGGAAAAACATTCACCATGGCCAATGTGATCGCCGCGCTTGAAAAACCGACGCTGGTGATCTCCCATAATAAGACCCTTGCCGCGCAGCTCTACAGCGAATTCAAGGCGTTTTTCCCCGATAACGCGGTCGAGTATTTTGTCAGTTACTATGATTACTATCAGCCGGAAGCCTACATACCTCAAACTGACGTCTATATCGAAAAAGATTCGGCGATCAACGATGACCTTGACCGCCTGAGGCTTTCGTCGACCAGCTCGCTTATGGCGCGCAGGGATGTTATCATCGTCGCGAGCGTTTCCTGCATCTACAATCTCGGGTCGCCCTCCGATTACGCCGAACTGCTCCTCTTTCTGGAAGAAGGGCAGCCGACGACGCGCGAAGAGATCGTGCAACGGCTCGTGCAGATGCAGTATGAGCGCAATAATATCGACTTTAAACGGAGCACCTTCCGCGTGCGGGGCGATGTCCTGGAGATCTTCCCCTCCTACCGGCAGGATGCGTTACGTGTTGAACTTTCCGGCGATCTCATCGAAAAGATCACGGTGACCGATCCGCTCACCGGGAAAACCCTGCAACGGCTGGCGAAGATCGCGTTATATCCGGCGAAGCACTTTGTTATCGGCAAAGAGCGCGTTACCAAAGCGCTCGCAACTATCGGCAGCGAGCTTGAGGCGCGCGTCGAAGAATTGAAAAGTCAGAATAAGCTGCTTGAGGCCCAACGCCTTCTGCAGCGCACGCGCTTTGATATGGAGATGCTCGAGGAGATCGGTTATTGCCACGGCATTGAGAACTATTCCCGCCATCTTTCAGACCGTTCGAGCGGTTCACGCCCGTCGTGTCTTATTGATTATTTTTCGGACGACTTCCTGACCGTCATCGACGAATCGCATGTTACGATACCGCAGATCAGGGGCATGTATGCCGGAGACCGCTCACGCAAAGAAACACTCGTTGACTACGGCTTCAGATTGCCGTCGTGCCTCGAGAACCGGCCGCTGACGTTCGGCGAATTCGAGTCGCTGGCTCGCCAGGCTGTTTTTCTCTCGGCGACGCCCGCCGATTATGAGATCGGCAAATCAGGAACACCCGTTGAACAGATCATCCGGCCGACCGGCCTCCTCGATCCTGAGATCACGATCAAGCCGGTTACCGGGCAGGTCGATGACCTGATCGAGCAGGTCAGGGTGCGCGCGGCAAAAAAAGAGCGCGTGCTGGCGACTACGCTGACCAAGCGGATGGCGGAAGACCTTACCGGTTACCTGAAGGAGGCGGGCTTGAGGGTCCGGTACCTCCATTCCGATATCGATACGATCGAACGCGTCGAGATCCTGCGCGACCTGCGCCTGAGAGAGTTCGATTGCCTCATCGGCATCAACCTCTTGAGGGAGGGGCTCGATCTGCCTGAAGTATCGCTCGTCGCGATCCTCGACGCCGATAAAGAAGGCTTTCTCCGGAGCCAGACCGCGCTCATCCAGGTAGGGGGACGTGCCGCGCGCCACATTAACGGCCAGGTCATTATGTACGCTGACGTGGTCACCGGGTCAATGACGAGGGCGATCGATGAATCGCGCCGGCGCCGGAAGATCCAGCTGGAGTTCAATAAAAAGAATCACATAACCCCGAAAGGCGTTGAAAAAGCCATCCAGGAAAGCATTGAGACCGCCAAAACAGCGGAAGCGATCGTCCTGGAATCAGCCGGCGAGACGGCAGAGAAACATGAATTGAATACGCTTATTGCCGAAGTCGAATATGAGATGGAACTCGCGGCACGCAATCTGCAGTTCGAGCGGGCAGCCGCGTGCCGGGACGAACTCATACAATTGAAAAAGAGGCTGCCGCAGAGATGAAAAAGCCTGGTGAAAATGTTGACGAAAAGATCCTGACCCTCTTACGGGCGCGTCCCGGGCGTTATCTCTCCGGCGAAGATATCAGCGAGCAGCTGGGGGTATCCCGCGCGGCTCTTTGGAAACATATTGACGCCCTCAGAAGGCATGGGTATAAAATAACCGCGATACAGAACCGGGGATATTGTTTTGTTTCGGCTCCCGAGCGGCTGACCGGTATTGAAATTGCCTGGGGGTTACGCACCCGCACCATCGGAAAGAAGATCGTCGCTTTTAAGCGCACCGATTCGACCAATACCGTAGCCGAGCAGCTTGCCCGTGACGGCGCTTCCGCGGGGACGATCGTCGTTGCCGAATCTCAGGAGCGCGGCCGCGGACGTTTTCAACGCCGCTGGGAATCTCCTGAGGGCGGGATTTATCTCTCGATCATAACGCGCCCTGAACTGGAACCGCGGCTCGCGGCCGGGATCACGCTGGCGGCGGCGATCGCGGTTGCCGTGGCGATCCGTCGCGTCACCGGCCTTAATCCCCGCATCAAATGGCCCAATGATATCCTGATCGACGGGCGGAAGATCTGCGGTATTTTGACTGAAATGAGAGCGCAGCAGGACAAGATCGACTATTGCATTACCGGTATCGGCGTCAACGTCAATTGCGTTTCCCGTGACCTGCCCGCGTGCGCGACGTCGGTCCTGATCGAACGTAATGCGCCCGTTAGCAGGGCGGAGATCACCCGCGCGATCCTTGAGGCCTTTGAGAGCGAATATGAGGTTCTTATGCGCGACTTCCAGCAGACCGTAAAAAAGTGGAAGACGCTATCCGACACGCTCGGCCGCCATATCCGGGTCCTGGTCCAGCATGAGCATATCAGCGGCACGGCCATCGATATCGATGAACACGGCGCGCTTATTCTTGAGCTTGCCGATGGATCCCGTAGACAGATATACTCAGGTGATGTAGAATTGGTATGATGAGAAACAAAAGATCAAAAACGCTTCTCGCGATCGATGTAGGGAATACCACGGTCGCCATCGGTATCTTCACCGGCAAAAAACTAGTGAGATCCCTCAAGATCCCGACAAAAAAACCGGCAGATAGACGATTTTATCATGCTGTTTTCAGGAAGATCGTGGGGGCTAACGCTCCCGAGGCGGTTATTATTTCCAGCGTCGTACCTGCCCTTACCGGCATTCTTAAGACGCTCTTTACTGACATCTTTCGCGTGACACCGGTCATCCTCGGCGATACTTTTGCCGTCCCGATCAGAAATCTCTATCGCGACCCGCGGCAGGTCGGCCAGGACCGGCTGGTCAACGCTTTCGCCGGATATCACCGCTATGGCGGCGGCCTTATCATTGTCGACTTCGGCACCGCGATCACCTTTGATATCGTCTCCCGCCGCGGATCATATGTCGGCGGGATCATCGTCCCCGGCCTCATGACCAGCCTGAACGCTTTGAGCGATCGCGCGTCGCTGCTGCCGCGCATTCATCTGCGCCGCGGGAGAAGTCTCATCGGCAAAAACACCGTCGCCAGCATGAATTCGGGGATACTTAACGGCTTCGGAGCGCTCTGCGACGGTCTCATTGAGAAAATACACCGGAAGTACCCCGGTTATAAAGTTATCTTCACCGGCGGCGACGCCGCGCTGATGGCGGAGTTCTGCCATGCCGACCGCATTGACCGGGACCTGACCCTGCGCGGACTCTTCCTGATCTACGCCTCCCTGACATAAAAAAAATTTTTCTTGACAAAAAGTACGAGCTGAGTAGAATAGGCATTTGTTAGCACTCGTGAATGATGAGTGCTAAGCACAGAGTAACTTCTCAAACGAAAGGAGGGAGTAAAATTATGACGGTTCAACCATTGGCAGACAGAGTTCTGATTAAACCCCTGGAGGCTCAGGAGCGGACGAAGGGCGGTATCGTGCTTCCCGACAGCGCGAAAGAAAAACCGCAGGAGGGCAAAGTGATCGCGACGGGTAAAGGGCGCGTGAATAACGACGGCAAGCTCACGGCACTTGAAGTAAAAGCCGGCGATAAGGTCCTCTACGGAAAATATTCAGGAACGGAGATTTCGATCGAAGGCGAAGAGTACCTGATGATCAAGGAAGAGGACATTTTAGCGGTCATAAAATAACGATACGCGGCTGCCGCTTAGGCGCCGGCCGCATTAAGGAGGATCTACCGTGGCAAAGCAATTACTATTCAAGGAAGAGGCCAGAAAGGCGATCCTGCGCGGCGTTGAGCAGCTCGCCGCAGCGGTAAAAGTTACGCTGGGCCCCAAGGGACGCAACGTCGTGCTCGAAAAGAAATTCGGGTCACCGACGATCACCAAAGACGGCGTGACGGTCGCGAAAGAGATCGAGCTTAAAGATCCGTTCGAGAACATGGGCGCCGAGATGGTCAAAGAAGTAGCGTCAAAAACGTCAGACACTGCCGGCGACGGCACCACAACGGCGACGATCCTGGCCGAAGCGATCTACCGCGAAGGTCTGAAGAACGTTACCGCCGGCGCGAATCCGATGGGCTTGAAGAGGGGCATCGAAAAAGCGGTCGAAAAGATCGTTGAAGAGCTTAAGAAGGTTTCAAAGCCGATCAAGGATAAAAAAGAGATATTCCAGGTCGCTACGATCGCCGCGAATTCCGACACCACGATCGGCGAACATATAGCGGAAGCGATGGACAAGGTCGGCAAAGACGGCGTTATTACGGTTGAAGAGGCAAAATCGACCGTGACCGCCCTTGAGGTCGTTGAAGGCATGCAGTTCGACCAAGGGTATCTTTCTCCGTACTTTGTGACCGATTCCGAACGGATGGAAGCGATCCTTGAGAATCCCTATATCCTGATCCACGAGAAGAAGATATCATCGATGAAGGACCTGCT
>JBAWYO010000021.1:0-15118 GCA_037143495.1 Candidatus Omnitrophota bacterium
GGCGCATCTTATCCGATCGGTTTATCTGACGGAACGAAAGGCCCGTCAGATATTCATGGTCATCATCGTGCGGCGGTTCTTTGGTCCACGCGACTTCTCCCCGCAGGAATACGGGGCCGTCATTGTCATTCAGGTGAACTTTGATGTCGAGCAGCTCACCTTTCTCAAATTTTTTCCCGATTGCGCACCGCATTCCTTCGCGGCAGAGATCCTTAGCTTCAGCCACCCCCTCGAGGGCTTTTCCCTCGCAGCGGCGGTATTCCATGGCCATATTCGCGTCAAATCGAAGGAACTTTCTTTTTTCGATCACTCAATCACCGGCTATTTTGATTCGCCTGATTTCCCTTTATCCATTACATACTCAGGTTCCAGCACGGGTTTGAATTTCTTGGGGAGCGGGAACGGAAAAGTTGCGGCGTCATAAACGCCCGCCCCGGTCCTGACGACGGTCATCCCCAGCCCTTTGATGAACCCGATCGTTGCACCAACGAAAGCATTGCTTTGCTGGCTGGTTTCGTACATATTTTTCGGCAGCTCTACCCAACCGGTTAAAATATTAACAACACCCCTCCCCAGTTTTTTACCGGGATCCTGAGCGAAGCTGGGAGTCGCGATATTCATCAGAGCGACGACTGCTAGCGATATCAGTATTATTTTGTGACAACACCTGCGCATGTCTTCACCTCCTTGCAGTAGTATAACGTTAAGCATCAACAAAAGCAAGGAAAATCATCAGCGAAACGAGAATGATTTGCAATAAATTATCATCTTTAGTATAATACAACCGCCGATGTATACCACTTTCTATCATCTCAAAGAAAACCCTTTTAACGTAACCAGCGACCCCAGTTTTCTTTTTATGAGCCAGGCTCACCGCGAGGCGCTCTCCTTTTTGACGTATGGGATCACCCAGCGCAAAGGATTTCTTGAGATTACCGGCGAAATAGGGACCGGCAAGACGACACTCTGCAAAGCGCTCCTCAACAGGCTCGACGCACGCATTAAGACCGCGCTGGTAATCAACCCTGACCTTTCGGAGTTGCAGCTCCTTGAATCGATCGCCGAGGATTTCGGGATCGAGCTCCCGAAGAAAACGAATAAGCTGACGATTTTCCGGATGCTTAATAAATTCCTTATCCATCAGCTCTCGCTCGGCAATAACGTTGTCCTGATCATCGATGAGGCGCAGAACCTTAAACCGACACTCCTTGAGCAGATCAGGCTTCTTTCCAATCTTGAGACGGAGAAAGAAAAATTGATCCAGATAGCTCTCGTCGGTCAGCCGCAGCTGCGCGATAAACTCAATTCTCCGAGTCTGACGCAGTTGCGCCAGCGCATCAGCGTCCGGTATCATATCCGCCCCCTGGACAGGAGAGAGCTGGGTGATTACATACAGCACCGTCTTCGGGTCGCCGGATCTGACGGACGGGAGATCTTTATGGAAGCAGCCCTGGATGAGATTTACGCGTTCTCCGCCGGCGTTCCCCGGCTCATCAATATGATCTGTGACCGCGCGCTGCTCTACGGATTTGTGCTGGAGTCCCCGACGATCGACAAGGATGTTATTGTGCGTGCCGTTCAAGAGATCAAAGGACTTATTTATGAGCATAATTAACGACGCGTTAAAGAAAGTTGCCCGTGACACGCAGGCAAGAGTTCCGGCCGCCCAAGATGGAGGCGGCGAACGCCCTTCTGCGCCTGAGCAACCGGTGTATCCCCGCACTGAGCCGCGCGTGACGACACTGCAACCTAAACGGCACGTGATGATCACGATTACGGCGGTAGTGCTTAGCGCGGTGGTCGGCGTGGTGGCAGCTTATACGGCAAAGACGGTTGCGTGGAAGCGTCAGCCGGCGGGGGCATCATCTGCTGTAAGCGAGAACGGCCGCGCGATCCCTGCGCTTTCAGCTTCAGCGCCGGTGACGTCACCCGTGGCTTCGGCATCGCCTGGTGGAGCGGATACTCCCCTCCTGGATCTGAACGGTATTGTTTATGATGAGCAGAAACCCTATGCGGTGATCAATAATAAGATCTTGAAGGAAGGTGAGAATATAGCAGGCGCGACGGTTATAAAAATAAGCCCCGAAGAAGTGCAACTTATATTTAAAGACAAAAAGATCGAGTTGCGACCTAAGCAGTAAGTTTCAGAGAGAATTTGTAAATAAAAAACCCGCCGAGATCTATTTTTTCAGCTTCTTTAAAACCCATCTTTTGGCAGAGGGTTATCGCCTGCGTCATTTTGCTCGTAGCTCTGAAAACGATCTCCCGATATCCTTTTTCTTTGCAAAAAGAGACTGCCTTCTTTATCATCTGCGAACCGAGTCCCTTGCCCCGTTCGGTCGAATCGACAAATACTCTCCTGAGGAGCGCTGTTTCTTTCGAATCTTCCTTGATCCCGGTCGTGGCGATTACGCGTTCGCCGTTGGAAACAACAAAGAATACTTCCCGCGGGCCGCCGTAGGTAAGGCAGATGTTTTTCAGGTCAGTGTCAGAATACGCTTTTCGGTCAAATGGATATTCTTTCTCCAGGATGGATAAGATCAGTTCTGTTACCTTCGGGCCGTCCTCTTTCTGAAATTTTCTGATTTCCATGGCGGGGTTTCTCTTTCTGGTTATGAGCGTGTCCGTTCTTCTCTGCCGCAGAGCTGACGAATCGCTCCGCGTATAAGAAGGGCCGGCACATTCTCTACGATACGCGTCTTTCCGATCTTCTCCGGAAGGACGAAGCGGTTCTTTCCGTTGGTAAACTTTTTATCAAAAAAATGAGCTTCGTATATCCGTTCGGCGCTGATGCGGTCTATTCTCGTCGGCAGTCCTGCGGCCGCTATGATTCGCGCGATCCGTGAAGCATCGGCAGCGGCCATGAGACCTCGCTTGACAGCGATATAGTTAGCGCCGATCATACCAAGGGCAACGCCCGCCCCGTGTGAATACCGGGTATATCCTCCGGCCGCTTCGATCGCGTGGCCGAGTGTATGGCCGTAGTTGAGGATAATCCGCCGGTCTCGACGGTCGAATTCATCTTCTTCGACAATGCGTGCCTTGATCAAGCTCGAGCTACTGACGAGCGTTTCGAGCGTCTTGAGATCACGCGCAAGCGCGGAGTTGAGGTTCTTCTCGGTATAGGCGAAGAGTCCCGCATCCGCAATAACGCCGTATTTAATGACTTCAGCGAGACCGTTCCTGATCTCGCTCACCGGAAGGGTCTCAAGAAACCCGATCTCAGAGAAGACCAGGCGTGGTTGATGGAAGGAGCCCGCCAGATTTTTGCCGGCCGCGAGGTCGATCGCTACCTTACCGCCGATCGAGGAGTCGACCTGCGCAACCAGCGTTGTGGGAAGTTGTACATACGGGACGCCACGGTGATAGACCGCGGCGACGAAACCGGCGAGATCGCCGACTACTCCGCCGCCAAAAGCGATAATAAAGATCTTACGCGACTTGCCGTGCGCGGCGACCCTGTTGAGAAGGTTTATAAAGGTTTCCGCCGATTTGCTCTTCTCTGAATCGGCGACTTCTTCAAAGTGAGCCGGGTACCCCCCGCGGGTGAGGATTGAAAGTAATCTGCCGCCCCAGAATTTCCTGATCACGGGTGTTGAGATTACGACGGCTTCCGAGCCGAGCGCGAGCTTTTCCAGCGATCCCGGGAATCGCGTAAGCATATCCTGCCCGATAACGATCCGGTACCGTTTATCCGGCAAATTGACCGTGATAGTTTTCATGACCGTTGCGCGCGGATTCGCGCCGTTTCCATACGCAAGATTATTTCGCTTTCGCGTCTTTTTTCGGAGCTGCCTTATCCGCTCCTGCTTTCGAAGCCGCCGGAGCCGGCGCCCCCGCTTTTCCTCCCGCCGCGGCTGTTCCCGCTGCAGCGGCCGGTGCACCCGCCGCATCCGTCGCGGTAGCTGCCGCTTTTTCTTTTTTGACCTTGAATTTGATCGACTTGATCTTCGGCAGAGCGAAAACCGAACTGGCATCCTCATCCCATTTTTCTTTCTCGATGAGATGTTTAAGGCGCTCGTAGCGTTTTAACACTGAGCGGTGCTGTTTACCTTTTGAGCTGCCGAGAAGACTTGGATGTTGCGACATGTTCTTTCACCTCTTTCTATTTTCGTTTGATCGATGAGTCCCGATATGTTTTTTTAAGCACCTTCAGCATTTGGCCTGCCGCTTTCTGATCGACAAATTCGCCGACCCAGATCTCGTACAGGTTATTGCGCATGATGAGCATCGCGGGGAACCCTTTGCCGCGTAAGCCCAGCACTTCCTGCTGAGCATATTCCTTGGAACGGTACGTCGCTAATTGGATAGTGTACGGTTTTTTCGCATTAAAGACGTCGGTCTTTTTTTCCGCTGCCGGAAGTGATGGTCGCGGTGCCGGCGGCGGCGTCGACGCGCGCTCTTGGAGCGGTAGCTGCGCGGCGGTCCGCTGCGCAGGCGCTGCGGGCAGGTCGGCGCGTCGCTGTTCGTGACGTATCTCTTTCTGGACCTGCGGGCGCTGCCTGCCGCATTCGAAGCCCGCCGCGAAAATGACCGCAAGGACAATAGCGGTTATGAGCGCTAGTATGATGGACTTTTCGTATGAGAGCGACAGCGTAAATGTTTTTTCGGGGAAAAAAACCTTACCAAACGCTTTTTTGGTTATTTCGCTCTCTTTGAATTCGGTAAATAGCTCCTGTTGCTTATCATCGTTCATCGGTTGCCGCCTTTTATTTGACGCAAAAGCGTATCGATCTTTTTGATCATTTTTTCGTCCCTTGTGTAGCTGTAGCCGGTGGTCGACGTGACCATATGCGCGGTAAGGATCTTACGCGTTGACAACGCCAGGAGCGCATCCTTGACGAGTTGTTTGTTTTCGCCGATCCACGTCGATATTCCCCGCGGGGTGTCGATCGACATCGGGTTTTCATGGAAAAAAGTGATGATCTTGAAATAAATGCGCGTGGCAAGGATCTTTTCGAGGTCCATAGGCGGTCTTTTTGTTGCGGGCGTACTTTTTTTCAGTTTATTTGTCATGGTTTCGTACGTTAAAAAATATCAGATCCCGTCGGTACCTGCGCCAGTTCGCTCGCATATTCCCCCTCAACGATAGCGAGAACTTCTTTGCGGTCGATAACTTTCTGGAAGATCGAGACCACCTTCGGATCGAATTGAGAGCCGCTATTGCGCGTTATTTCTTCGCGCGCTTCGGTGATGGTTTTGGTTACCCGGTAGGAGCGCGGCGTTGTCATGGCGAGAAAGGCGCTGACGACCGCCATAATGCGCGCGCCCATCGGTATCTGCTCGCCCTTCAGGCTGTTCGGATAACCGCTGCCGTCATAATTTTCATGATGGTGAAGGATGATGGGAATGACCGGTTTCAGGTATTTGGTCGGTTCAAAGATCTTGGCCCCATGGGCGGGATGCTCCTTGACGAGATCGTATTCTTCGCCGGTCAGTTTTGACGGTTTTGAGAGTATTTCATCCGGCACGAAGATCTGCCCCGCGTCATGGAGCAACGCCGCGCAACGGAGGCAGCGGAGGTCGAGCTGGCTGAAGTGAAGCTCTTTACCTATTTCAAGGACGATTCTGACGAAGGCGGTGCGTGGGATAAAAGCGCTGGGGCCCCGCGTATCAAGGATCGTCGCGAGAGATTTGACGCTGTTGATCGCAAGGCTCTCCTGTTCGCGGTAGAGTTGGGCGTTCTTGATCGCGATGACGGCCTGCTCGGCGATCGTCATCAGTATTTCCTGGTCGAATTGCGTGAAGGCGTTATGATTGACCTTATCGTAGATCGTGATGACGCCCATAACCTCTTCATCGATGAGCGGCACCGAGAGAAAGTCCCGCCCCTTAAGTATCCGCATCGCTTTCACCGCTTTACCCGGCACGCCTTTGCCGACGCGCAATTCTTTGGGGTTGAGTTTTCGCTTCGTGCGGATGTCGATCGTGGTCACCGGTACCAGAATATTGCGCTCCGGATCAAGCAGCTTGACCGAACAGCGGTTTGCCTGCATAACCTGTATCGAGAGTCGCGCTATCCGCGGTAATAGTTCGTCGAGGTCAAGCGTCGAGCTGATAAGACGGTGAATCGTATGGACCGTCGAGAGCGCTATGGCGCGCGGACGTATGGTCTCGTAGAGCTTCGAAAGCTCCAGCTCTTTCTGGATATCTTTGGCGACGATATTAATGAAGTTTTCCAGGAGCGCGATTGATTGCCCCGGAAGCTGTTCGCTGATGTGGCAAAGGCCGATAAAACCGTAGACGTTGCCTCCCTGAACGACCGGCATGCAGAAACCGTTAAAGTTGTTAAGACAGATGAATTTTTCTGTTTTTTTTGACCGCCGGGCCTTCTTGATCGCCTTGAGCAGCATAGCAAAACAGGCTTTTTGAACCCGCGGCGACTGCCTGCAGGAGGTACACTTTATGATCGAGGTATTGAGGGAAGGCTCGCCCTTACGGACATTCTTTACGGACCACCATAGGGGCCGCTTGAGACCGGTATTGATTATTTCCCGCTCTTGCGCGAAGTCGGCATTATCGGTCAACTTCTTAAAAAACTCAGCTTCATAGCCCGCTTCCTTAAACATTTTCATAGGACGTATTATATAATTTGTATAAAACGTTTGCAATAAAAAAAGATGTATGATAATATTACACTATTATGGAGGAAAAAAAACCATGCAACGGCGTCTCTTTGAACGGATAGAAATACCCCTTAAAATACGGTACGAGCTGGTCAAGAATCCGCCCAATATCAAAAACGCGACCTCTGAAGATATTAGTGGCGGCGGTATTCGACTGGCGCTTGATGAGTGTCTTGAAATAGGCGCCAACGTAAAGCTTGAGATCGAAATCCCCGGCGAAGCGAATAAGAGCACGGTTGCGTACGGCAAGGTCGTCTGGGTGAGCAAACCCCGCCAGATCGTTGGGGGGCTCGCGATGACCTACTATGATACCGGTATCCAGTTTTTTCAGGCCGACCCGATAAGTATCGGGAAGATATTCAAGCGGTATTTTGAAAAGAAATGATGACGGAGCTCTCCCTCTCGGTAGATCTCTACGATATAACCAAAAAATTGATCATTAAGAGCGGCAGCACGGTCGATTTTAAGCTGGTGCGCCATCTGCTTGATCACGGCAGCAAGCTCAAGAAAACCCTCATCCCCTTCGGAACCACCGAACTCTTCAAGCATTTTTCGAACGTCTTTAACGAGGAAAAATATTTTACGATATTTACTCCCTACTCGCTCAATGAGGAGATCAAGGAGTACGCGCGGCAGACAGAGATAACGAAAGAACTCTACGAAGAACTGAAATTTACCCGGGAATTCCTGCCGTATACGTTCAGGCATGTCCTGCTGGTCACCGCGATGATCATTAAACTTTCGATTGATCTCAAAGATAAGGGGTACAAGCCTGAACATGCGGCGATCATCGGTCTTGTCCACGACCTTGGAAAGACGCGGATCTCGAAGCAGATCCTGGGAAAAGATACCCCGCTGACGCAGTCAGAGTACGAGACGCTCAAATCTCATTCGCTGATCAGCTATCTTCTGCTCTGCTACTATCTTGGGCATGAATCTGAAGGCATTACGAGCGCCGTGCGCGACCATCACGAGAAGCTTGATGGCAGCGGATATCCGAGAAAGTCGATGCACATCAATAAATACGCCCGCCTGATCGCTCCCATCGATATTTTTGACGCGCTTATTTCGGAACGCCCGTACCGTTCGTCCCCCTTCACCCTGCGCCAGGCGATGGACCACCTCGTCACTGAGGCGAACGCCGGACGCATCGACCGGGATATCGTCTTTTATCTAATCAGCTACATCCGCAAAGAACATCCGCACCCCGGCGAACTCCAGCCGTACTCCGGCCCCCAGAACAACCTCCCCGCTGATAATATGTGGGGCAAGGTCATCCCCGACGGTGAAATTTCCCGCGGTACTACTCGTTCACTCTAAATAAGTTTTAGACGCGTTCGTATGGATCGAAGAGGCGCTTATATTCGTCGAGCGCATAGCGGTCGGTCATGCCGGCGATATAATCGCAGATGACCCGGTAGGTTTCTTCTTTTTTGAGGCGCGCGTGCGTTGTCGGCGGCAATTGTTCCGGCCTGCCGACGTAGACTTTGAAGAGGTCATTGAGGATCCGCGTCGCTTTGGTCGACATACGAATGACGCGATAATGGTGGTAGAGATTCTTCAAAAGGAATTCTCTCAGCGGTTTTCGGGCTTCCCGCATCCGCGGACTGAAACAGACGATCTTACATTTCTGCGCCCTGACATCTTCCGCTGACCGGATGCCAAGAAGACGCAGATTTTTTTCGGTCTGTGAGAGCAGGTCGGTCACCTGTTTATTGATGAGCGCTTTGACGATCTGGTAATTGAGTATCTCGGGTGATATCCGCGGGAATTCTTTCTTGATCTGGCGGCGCGTTTCTTTCCAAAGCGGGATGGCGCAGAGGGCGCTTTCTTCAATGAGACCGCTCATGATCCCGTCTTCAAGATCGTGATTATCGTACGCTATTTCGTCCGCGATATCGACCACCTGCGCTTCAAGGGTCGGCGGTGTTTTAGTCTGAAATGGCGCGTACGGCAGCGGTGCATCGAACGCGGTCGCGTGTTTTATGATACCTTCACGCACTTCCCAAGAGAGGTTGAGGCCCGGAAACCCCGGGTAGCGTGCTTCAAGAAGATCGACGACCCGTAACCCCTGGTGATTATGGTCGAATCCGCCGCGTTCTTCCATGATCTCGGCAAGCGCGTCTTCACCCGAGTGTCCGAAGGGTGTATGACCGAGGTCGTGGGCGAGCGCGATCGCCTCCGCGAGATCTTCGTTGAGCGAGAGTGCCCGCGCTATGGTAGCGGCGATGCGTTCGACTTCGAGGGTATGCGTAAGGCGGGTCCGGTAATGATCCCCTTCGTGGTTAACGAAGACCTGCGTCTTGTATTCAAGGCGCCGGAAAGCGGTGGAATAAATGATCCGGTCTTTATCGCGCTGATAGGCCGATCGGTATTGATGCTCAGGTTCCCGGTGTTCCCTGCCCCTGGAAGCGGTTGACCGCTGCGCGTACGGGGCCAGCACGACTTTTTCGCGTTCGCGGATCGCGCGGTTGGTGAACGTCGGAAATTGCGGTTTAAATTTTAATGATGCGCGCATTGATGTTCTTTCCGGTAATCTCAATCATGCCGTAGGAGTTATACGGCGCGAAGATCTTATCTGTCGGGCTGCCGGGATTAAAAAAAAGTACGCCGTCTATTCTTTCGTTACAAGGTATATGCGAATGCCCGAAAATAATTACATCGACCTGCTTGAACTCTTTTCTGACGGTCGCCATGAGGTTCGCGGGAGCTCCTGAACCGTGTATCAGGCCGAGCGAAAGCGCGCCGGCTTTGATAATATCTTTTTTTGGCAGCCGCGCGCAGACGTTCTCATCGTCCATATTGCCGCATACTGCCCGCACGGGAGCTATCTTTGAAAGCCGGTCGATGATCTCCGGCGTTACGATGTCGCCGGCATGCACGATCAGGTCGACACCCTTCAAGGCGGTATAGATCTTTTTCGGCATATCATCAGCAATGATGGGTATGTGCGTGTCAGAGAGTACGGCGATCTTCATAGGTTTTTTTCAGCAGGTTATTTTTGTTTTTGAATAGAGCGAAAAGAGAAAGTTCAGATCTTCTTTCTTCCAGACCCAGACGCGGTTTTCTTTGGCGATAAGCAGCGCGTTCGGGTCGACCGTTCCGAGCGCGATCACGACCCGCTTCTGAGCGGTGTCCGACACTTTCTTTGACCGCTCGATAAGACCGGTCATGGTCACCTCATCGATCTGCTGCCGGCAGCATTGGAAGATCCACGTCTTTCCGGTACCGTAGGATCCGCGCGCCATGAAAGAACCGTTCGTTTCGAGGCGTTCCTCAATTTTGACGGACGCGAATTTCGGCAACTTTACGCCCTTCTCCTCAAGGATGATAACTTCGTTATTAAAAGCGTTCATGAGGGATGCGATGCGGTCGTCGATCGATACCCGGCGCTCCTCGATGAAGCGCGCGATGAGGCCCTCTACCTCCCTGCGGAACATGTCTGAGCGGTCTTGAAAGATGTTCGTCATTGAATAGCGTTTACGGTTGTATACGCATTTAAGCCAGAATTCGAAAACGCGATCGTTAAAATAGTAGATGACACCGTTTTTGGCGATAATATTCTCTTCAAGCAGTTTCTCAAGCCGCGTCGGCAAATCAGTTTTTTTACCGGTAAAACGTGAACGGATCTGCGTCAGGCGGCGCTTGTGCTCAGCGAGTGAGGTCAGGATCTCAAGATATTCGTTCGTCAATTGCGGGCGCTCGGTAAAAAGCGCGGTAAGGTTCTGAAAATACTGATTGACGGTACCACGCGAATCAAAGAGCAGGTCTTCCAGCGCTTCCGAGATAAGGGCGGCATCAACGGCTCGTTCCGGATGACGCGCGGATAGATCGAGCATCTTTGCCGCGATGATGTCGATATAAAAAGGTCGACCGTCGGTGAAGAGTATCAGGAAGTCTTTAAGTTCATCCTGGATACTCACCCCTTTCAGGCGCGTATCGAGAAAATGTCTGCTGATCGAATAATCAAAATCCTTGATTTCGATGATCTCAAAATTACCGAAGAGCAGGTCAAGGCGTTCTTTGAGGATGCGCTTGATCGAGGATACCTGTGAGCTGGAGACAACGTACATGGTATCCTTCTGGACCATGATCTTTTTGCCGAAGACCGCGAAAGGATTTTTCAGGTTGAAGAACGAAAGATTGTGAAACTCATCAAGGATGATGACGCACGATCTGCCCGTTTCATCTTTAATGACCGTGGTCAGGTCGAAGAGCGCGGAATAGGCTTCCTGGTTATTCCCCTTGTCCAGGAGGCGCAGAACCTCGCGTATCGCGTGTGTTGTCCGGGGGATCATCTCCCGGGTTTTTGCGAGCAGAAAATCAAGGTCTTCCCTGGCGTCATCGCAGCTGCCTTTAAGAAAATTAACCAGGATCGTACCGATGAATTTTTTAGCGAAGCTTTCGAATGGTTCGGTCAGGACTTCGATATATACCGGTATGACTTTTTCATCGCGCAGCGTCGCCAGGAAACGCTGGAGTATGGTGGTCTTGCCGCAGAGTTTTTGTCCGGTAAGCGCGACATTCTGGCGGTATCCTGATTTAAGGGATTCAACTCGCTTGTTGAGCGTCCCGAGGACTTCGTCCCTGCCGACAAATAATCGCGTTGATGTATTGGTTAATAACATAGGGCCTATGGTAGATAAAAAAGCGGGTTTTGCGCCTTGTGGCGCCGCCGTATTTCGAAATGGAGATAGGTCGATGGGCTCCTGCCGGTCGCTCCCGCTTTCGCGATCACCTGACTCTGCCCTACGTTATCCCCTACTTTTACCAGGTTCTGACCATTGCGCGCGTAGATCGTTGAAAATCCATCAAGATGGTCAATAATGATCATTTTCCCGAACCCTTTAACCGCTTCAGCGCAAAAAACGACCTTTCCCCCCTTAGAGGCGACGATCTGATCTTTTTCTGCTGTTTTAATATCGATGCCTTTATTGCGAGCCCCGTAAACTACCTGGTTAAAACAGGACAAAAGATCTCCTTTTACCGGCCATATAAAAAGATCCTTCTCGTAGAGTTTGACTTTTTGAAGATTGATACTTCTCGCTAATCCGGGGCCCGGAACAAAAAGACGCTGACCGGAGGAGATGCGTTCATAGCCCGAAAGATTATTGGCTCGTACGATATCGGCGACTCCGACGCCGTACGCTTCAGCAATACGCCAGAGCGTATCACCTTCCTGAACCTGGTGATAGATGCCGTTGGGTATTTTAGAAGCCAGTGACGTCGTGGACTGACGCGGCAACGTTTCGCATCCGCTGATCAGCATGACCGCGAAGAGGCTTATCACAAAAACCGTTCGTATGCCGCGTCCTGCCATAACCGTTCGTTCCTTAATGGTGCACGCGATGAAAAAAAGCGAGCGAGGGGAATCGAACCCCCGTAACCAGCTTGGGAAGCTGGAATTCTACCATTGAACTACGCTCGCGCGATAATCCGTGCGTCTTTTTTTAAAATCTTCCGGCGTCAATCGGGCAATGCGCCCGGGCCCAAAATCCTCGACGCAGAAAGAAGCCATTACGGTCCCCTGAATAAGAGCCCGGCGGAACCCTCCCCAGGTTAAATTGCCGGTCCTGCTCAGGTAGCCCATGCAACCGCCCGCGAACGTATCGCCCGCGCCGGTCGGATCCTTAAGGCTGGAAAGCAGGTGCGCGGGTGCGTAGCATGTCCCCTCTTTTTGGTCGAAAAGGATGGCCCCGCTATCACCACGCTTTATTATAATTTTTTTCGGCCCCAAAGAAAAGATAAATTTTGCGCATGCCAGAAGGTTCACCTCTCCCGCGAGCTGGCGGGCTTCGGCATCATTAATAAAGAAGAGATCGATCTCTTTTAAGAGCTTTTTGAGGTCTTTAGCGGAATTCTTGATCCAGAAGTTCATGGTATCGCAGGCAACGAGTTTCGGACGGTTCATTTTTTTGAGGACCAGGTGCTGCAACCGCGGATCAATATTCGCCAGGAAGAGATAGGGGCTGTTTTTAAACTTCGGCGGAATTGCCGGAGCAAAGTCATTAAACACATTTAAATGAGTATAGACGGTTTGCGCGCTATTGAGGTCACCGGTATAGAAACCTTTCCAGCGAAACGTCTGGCCGTCAGCGACCTGAAGGCCGGCAAGATCGATCCGGCGTTCTTGTAGCAGGTCAATATGCTGACGGGGGAAATCCCTGCCGACGACGGCGACGATGCGCACCGTCGTAAAATGGGACGCGCAGATCGAGCAGTACGTGGCGGAGCCACCCAAAACATTCTCCTGTTCTCCATAGGGTGTCTTGATCGAATCGAGCGCCACCGAACCGACAATGAGTAAACTCATCGGAGCTCCCCTTTTTGATGAAGACATTTTTCGATGATCTTCATCGAGCAGAATTTATCGCACATGGTACAGACATCTCCGGTCGTAGCATCCGGAACCGAACTCTTGCGCAGGCTGACGGGGCGTTTTGGATCAAGGGCGAGGGCGAATTGGCTCTTCCAGTCGCGTCGTTTGCGCGCCTGCGACATCGCGATATCCCGCTCCAGCGCGCCCGGAACCTTTTTGACGATATCGGCCGCATGCGCGGCGATCCGGGAGGCTATAACCCCCTCTTCAACGTCCTTAATGCTCGGCAGCCTGACGTGTTCTGAGGGGGTGACGTAACAGAGAAAGTCGGCACCGGCGCTGGCAGCTATCGCGCCGCCGATAGCGCCGGTAATATGATCATAGCCGGGGGCGATATCGGTGACCAGCGGTCCCAGCACATAGAACGGCGCTTCATCGCAGAGTGACTTCTCCAGCTGTACATTGAGAGTGATCTCATTGAGGGGGAGGTGTCCGGGGCCTTCAATCATAACCTGAACGCCGGCGGCGCGACAGCGGGCAGCGAGTTCGCCGAGGACAAGCAATTCCTGGACCTGAGCCCGGTCGGTGCCGTCGGCAATAGCGCCGGGCCGTAAACCGTCGCCCAGGCTGAGCGTAATATCAAATTCGCGGGCTATCGCGATCACCTCGTCAAACCGTTCATAATAGGGGTTCTCGCGTTTATTCATTATCATCCATTCGACGAGCAGGGCGCCGCCCCGGGAGACGACATCAAGGACACGCCCCTCTTCTTTCAGCCGGCCGACCGTTTCGAGGGTTACCCCCGCGTGGATCGTAAAAAAATCGACGCCATCGGCGGCCTGTCGCCGAAGCACATCAAAAAAAAGTTTTTCGTCGGCGTCGGCGATAGAGGCTGCTTTTGAGGAAGCCGCGACCGCGGCCTCATATATCGGAACCGTCCCGATCGGCACCGAGGATTCCTTCAATATGGCCCTACGGATTTTTACCAGATCGCCCCCGGTAGAAAGGTCCATGACCGCGTCGGCGCCGGCTCCGATGGCGGTTGCCAGTTTCTTTAATTCATCACGCAGGCTGATATGCCTGAGTGATGTGCCGATATTCGCGTTGACTTTGGTGCGTAACCCTTTTCCGATACCGCAGACACGTTCAAGGCGATGGTTCTTATTGCGGGGTATGACGATCGTGCCGCGCGCAACGCTCTCCCGGACGATCGCGGGGTCCATGCGTTCGTCGCGGGCGATATGGCGCATATCAGCGGTTAATCGGTGCCGGCGGGCGCTCTCGATCTGGTTCATAAGGGATTCCTTCGTAGATTGCCGCGGTTTTTTCCGGTCAGAAGCTTCAATGATGATTGCTCGAGCGCATAGAGCTGATAGCGTAAGCGACGGCAGCGGTCGCTCAGGGAAAGATCAGAAAGAAGTTTCGAGAATTCCTCAAGGACCCTGAGCGCTTCCTTGGACCTGTTCATATTCGCGAGAAAAATATCAAGCGATGAGGAGCGCATCTTTTCCGTCGAAAAGCCTTTGCGGCCGACATCGCTGCGCACATCGCGCGCGTCAATAAGCGACCCCTGCGTCGCGGTAAAACGCCGCTGAAGCGCGCTGATCGCGCTCCGCATCTTTTTTATCTGTGCGGTGATGGAGGCATCACCGGCGAAAAATCTGACGTACTCCTCACCGACCCGCAATCCTTCGCGCGCGCGGTTGAAATTAGCGTCAATAACCCTGATGACCGGTTGCTCAACGGTATTTTTTTTCATGCGCGCGCGACTTTTTTAAGTATGCCGGTTGTTGAATAGCCGGCGCGATATTTAATAACCGCGACCCTGCCGCCGTACGAACGCACGAAATCACCGCCGATGATAGAGCGCGGGTCCCAATCCCCTCCTTTAACGATGACGTCCGGACGGAGCGCGGTGATCAGCTGTAACGGGGTATCTTCATTGAAGATCGTAACGTAGGTGACGAACTCGAGGCTGGCGAGGATCTCAGCGCGGTCAGCCTGTGCGGTTATCGGCCTTTCAGCGCCTTTGAGACGGCGCACAGAGGCGTCGCTGTTAACGCCGATCACGAGGCAATCTCCAAGTGACCGCGCTTTCCGCAGGTAATCGATATGGCCGCGATGGAGCAAGTCGAAGCAGCCATTAGTGAATACCACTTTTTTATGTTTACTC
>JBAWYO010000022.1:0-15075 GCA_037143495.1 Candidatus Omnitrophota bacterium
CGCCGATCGTGCCCCGAGACTTGCCGGTGGCCGCGGCGGCGCGGGGCCGTGCGTCGGCTCCCATCACGAAGGCGTGCCGCACCGGCACGGTCACTTCATCTCCCGAGTCGGCGACGAGCCGGATGCGGCCCGCCGCCGAGAAGTCGATCGTCTTCACCCGGTCGAAGCCGGCTGGCACACGAACCGCGCCCTGGGCGTACGATGAAGAGTATCGTTGCCGACCAGCGCCGGCGCGGAAAACTGGTAGCCGCTGTTAACGGGACGTGGCAGGGCTGGTCGTTCAACAATCATTTCCTGATCGCCGGGGGCAGGGCGCTCATCAAGCCGGTGCCAGGACCCCGGTGCGAAAGATACGAGCCGCTCAACGGCGCGTTCTCCGCGTTCTGTTTTGACGCCGGCAAGGTCGGCTTGCGCACCGTATCGATGCGGGACGACCAGCTCGTGGACGGGGCCGATATCGAAATCGGGATGACCGCGCCGCCGATATTGACCGCGCAGGGGATTACGCTTCCCAAGCGTGCCCTTGATGAGAACGGCCGCGACCGGATGCCCCGGCACGATGAGATGTATCTTGATACTGCGCTCGTAAATGCCGCGATGTCGTGCGTCGGCAAGCTTCCTGATGGCCGGATCGTGCTCCTGCATATGCGCGGCAAGCCCGGGCAAGAGATGTATATGGCCGAAATGGCGTATGCGCTCCACTGTATGGGGTGCGCAGAGGGAGGTTTCCTGGGAGGCAGCGGCGATGTGCAGCAGTGGGTTGCGGCCGACGGTGATGAGCCGGGCATTGTGGCAGACGAGCGCGCAAAAACAACCGCCTCATTGGATAGCGGAACTCGCGGCGTCCCACAGGGGCTCTTGTTTTGGAGTCGCGACACCGATGCGCCGTTTCTTCATGAAGACACAACAGATTTTCCTGCCGCTGCATGGCGGGGTTCATTATCTCCTGACGAAACAGAGGTATTTATTTAGTGTCTTTTTCTCGGGGATCGAGTGGCCGCATCAGAAATGTTAAATTATAAAAAAGTCAGCATATTCACAGTTGACTTTTTCTTAGTTTATGATATATTAAAATAGAGTGAAAGAACCGAGCTGCCACTACCAGTTCAAGGTGATATTTTAGAGAGGCGAACTTTTATAACCAGAAAAATTGCGGGGGATGCTAGATGTTTAAAAAGAGTATAAGGATTAAGACCGTAGCGCTCGTCATGGTGAGCGCATTTTTATTCTCAGGGCAGGGGATCGCGGCGCCGCAGCAGGCTTTCTTCAAAGCGGCGACATTACGCGGACTCTCAGCTTCTGAGAGGAGACTGACTCCCGAGGAATCTCTCCAGCGGCTCTGTCCGCCGGGAGCAATGGGTGATCGCAACCGGGCTATTCTAGCTGCGCATCACATCGATCAGGCCAGCAACGCGCGGCATCGCGCTCTCATTGACCTGGCGAGGACACCATTAAGAACGACCGCAAAAGCGGCAACCACCGCTGCGGTCGATACAGCGAATCCATTTCCAACATCCATCGGCGCGACGAGTTCGACCGCCGACGCGGCTTCGAGGGCCACGCTCATAGCGGCGGGGCAGAGCAAGGAAGCGCTGGCGAATATAGGCATCGTGGTCGCCGCCGGCGGGGAGGGCGGTCGTCTGCTGAGAGAATTGGTCGCGAAGGGGATCTTGAGTGATGAGGAGGCCGACGCGCTCGTGAAGCCGACGATACCGATATCATCGATCGATGGGTACTCACCGCTTGAAATACAATTGAGGACTATAGCCGCACTCTCTAAGAAGTTCGGCGTTGATATACCGGTCTGCGTGGCGATAAGCCCGCTTGATGCAAATAAACCGATCGTAGAAAAATTTCTGGCCGATAATGATAATTTCGGCATTAAGAATCTGACGACCGTCGTTCAGGGGGTCAATCTGGCCTACGATCCCGTCACCGGTGAAGCGGTCGTCAAAGCCGACGGGACGCCGGTACTTAAACCTGACGGTCAGGCAGGTTACGTCGAAGCGATGGCTTCAGGTCCGCAGCTGAAATGGTTTCGTGAACGTTTCAAAGAAAATAAAGCGACCGATGGGCACCTTCTTCTTATGAACGGCGACAATATCATTGATTCCGACTTTCTTTTTACGATAGCGGGTGCGGCGGCGCTCAACCCTGAAAAAGCTTTTATCGGCTTCGCCTATGCCTTTGCTCCCGATTCCAAGTATGGCCGCTTCTGCAATGTGGTCAGGGATGGCGTCACCCGCTGTGAGGTCGTTGAAAAAGGAGAGGTAAGCAAGGTTGCGGGGCTTGCAGACGCGTGCACCGCCGCAGGCAAGATCGCCGGCAATTCAAATACGATGCTGATGCGCCTGGACGATGCTTTCGAAGAGCGGGTAGCCAAAGTTGTCGCTACGCCGCATGCGCTCACCGATAAATCAGCTTTTGGAAAAGGAGTTCTTGCCGAGGGAAAATACGGCGAGAAGACCGTCGACAATGTAGAAAAATGGATAACCGATTTCCCGGGGACGTATGCGCCTGAAGAGGTTGCTACCGTCAGTGTCGATGCCCGCTATCGCGGTATCAAGGATTCAGGAGTGCGTGCCGAACTGCAGGCGGAGATCGCCCAGGATGGACGCAGGGCCCTCACGAAACGCGCGGAAGAGCTCGGCGTCGCGGTAACGTTCGAAGATGATGTTATCGTCGAGATCGTGCCCGGTACCGATCTGTCGAGTGTCACGATAGGCACAGATTGTATTTTTCATAAAGGTGCCCGTGTTGTCATCGGCGCGAATAGTACGATCGGCAACGGGACGGTATTTGGATCCGGCACCACCAGGGTAGTTCCCCCCGAGATTACGCGCGGTCGCGTGATCGCCAATTTGGAGAAGAGGCTTAACATAACTAGGGTGGAAGCAGTACGGATCTATGACGCGACGCTTGCGGGCGCACGTCTTATGTTGAGGAATTTCCCCGGACCCGTTTCGTTCGAAAGCATGACCAACGCCAAAGGCGACGTTGTGGCGCAGGGCTTCGATCTGATCATGCAGCTTTACCTCGAGTCACAGGGATTTCAAAAACCAGTCGGGGAGCCGATCATGGCCCTTGAGGATGTACGCCAGATCGTTATGGAGGAAGCGGCCACGGCTCCATTCATCACCATTCGACCCTATTCATTCAGTATGGTTGAGAATGGCGAGATCAAGAGCGTTACGCGGCCTGCGATCTATAATACGCTGTATGCGGATATCGTTTTTACCGACAAAAAAAGTCTTTTGGATGCAGAGGTCACTTATCTCTTTGCTACGCTTAGTGAGGATACCTCTTCATATCATATGATGCTCTTCCTTAAAGGGTCATTCGTGCGTGAACGGTATCTTGCCGGGCAGATCAAAGAAACCGATGTATCCCGCCAGGCCGAAAAGAAAGAGCTGTTGGAATCTGCTATGCGCCATGAGGCGATCTGGAAAGTTATTGAAGCCGCCGCCGGCAGGTTAACGGCCCAATTTCCATCGGCAGCGTCGGCATGGAACATCCTTTCAAAGATGAGCGTCGAAGAGTGGAGCGGTCTCGACCTGATCGCCCCTGATCGCAAACCGTTTGCCGAAGGGATGGCTGAAGCCGCCATCGACGCGCTGCACGAAGAGGTCAAGACGACCGCTACGTTGCGCGTGCTCTGGTCCATCTCAGGCATTCGCGCCGTTATGGGTGGCAAGAAGATATTTGGAGCTTTGCCCCTGCCAAATAACTACGCATCCGCTTTCCTTTTTGATACCGTCCCTACCGATGCGATGAAGGTCATCGCGGCGACACAGGCCGATGTCTATGCCGACCTACTTACCAGTAATACTGACCCTGAGGTTGCTGCAGGACAATTTTGCGACAATAATAAACAGGTCATCCTGGACACGATAGTAGTGCCTAATGAGGTAAAGGCGCCCCGTGAAAGCGATCAGGCCGGGGATGCTGATGTGAGGATCAGAGAATATAAAGAGAAGAAATATAAACAGTTGCGGGATGATTTTGTCGGGGAATGGACGAGGACGCAAAAGGGGAAGGATCAGCAGGCGGGAGCGGTGCTGGTGAGCAAGGATACAAGACCGACGGGCGCTCATGTAGCGGATGTGCAGGTCAGGACCCTGTTAGCCCGCGGCGTGCCCGTTGAATACGCGGGCACCCAGGGTGTCTGCGAAGGCGCCGTTGCTACGCAGACGCACTACCGTGGATGTTTTATTGATACCGCTTCGCATAATCCCCGCGGCGATAACGGATTGAAGCCGTTCAGCGGTTTTGGTGAGGTCTTCAACCCGAAACTCGCTCCTATATTCATGAACGTTGTCAAGGGGCGGTTGAAAAATCAGGAGAATACCAGGCGTATGATCACTATGCTTAATGGCGTCCCCGAAGCGAAAGTTAAAGCAGTCTATGGCGCCATCTCGCAGGTGAAACAGAAGTGTATGGATGCCGATTGGGAGTACCGTAAACGGGTCATTACGGGCGAAACAGATCCTATTCGTATCGAAGCGCGCATCGAGCAGATACGGGCATTTGTGCAGGAACGCAAGCTGGCGATTATAACCGATCCCAACGGCGGCGCTCGGCAGAACGCCGAATTTTACCGGCAGGTGCTCGGGTTTGAGGTCATTGAGTTGAACGCGCGTCCGCGTGTCGATATGAAAAATCCCCTCTGTCCGCATACCGTTTCGTTGAGCGAAGTAAGGGAAGAAGTTATGAAACTCAAGGCTGAGGCCGAAAAGCGCGGCCTGACGATCCCTTGGTTCGAGTACAACGATACGGACGGCGATCGCGTGAACAAGATATTCTTTACCGCCGGCGGCGAATCGATCATGCGCCCCGATATGCCGCAGATACTCTTTACGATGGATGCTGTCAGCCACGTTCTTGACAGATATAATCTTACGGAGAACCGTCCGACGAAGCCCGTCGCGATCGCTTGTAATGACGCGACCGCGACCCTTGCCGAAGACCTTGCCGAGCGTTTTGGTTTCATTATCATGAGGACCCAGACCGGCGAGGCCAATGTCGTCGATGGAATGGAGCGGGTCAACAAGATGACGTTCGGCGAAGCCAAAAAATTGGACATGGCGCGCCGCACGTGGAAGCCCGGCATGCCGACGGTCAACAATGAAGTCTATGTACCTCGTAGTCTTCACGAGCATGGCAAAGAATATTTCGAACACCTTCTTGCAGAGTATAAGGTTAATACCGTCGATGATCTACCTATAGAGGCGATCATGGGCGGGGAAGGCAGTAACGGGTCCGATTTTACCTTTCAGCTGCTGGTTAGGGATCCGCTCAACAAGATAAAGATGATGCTCGGCTTCCTGGACCCGGTCCGCGGCCCGGCGGTTGTTAAGACCTTTATCGAGTGCCTCGGCGGTACTATTGGGGAGACGGAGCTTAAGAAGTATTGGGAGCTAGATGCTACGAGTGGACGTCCCGGCGTCAACATTCAGGCGCTCTTCGATCGGATCATCGGCGCGCTGCCTCCGTGCGCGGCGACCGATACCTTCAGCCCCGGAGCCGGCACGATCACGATCCCGCCGACCGGTATGCCTGAACCTCAGAAGAGAGCGCTCGATGAGTTGCTTGACAAGAAGGGTGTTGTTGATGATATACGCAACGAACTCGGCAAGATCGCCGGTATTAACCCTGCGCTGATAAGCTATAAACCGGTCAGTTCCGATGAGATATGTCGTATCGGCTGGGGCGCCGGTCCGGAGGAGGTGGCCTTCGGCCACCTGCCGCGGGATGGCGGTTATGCGGTGCGTTTCTATGTTAATGTCGGCGGATGGGAGATGCCTTTTGGAGCTATATGGATACGCGAGTCACTGACCGAGATAGGGAGTGAGCGTCCGCTCGGCTATTCGGTGGTCAACCCGGCGACGATCCTTCAGATTAATCCGAACGCTGACTGCGCCGCGATCAATAAAGAGATGTACCTGTTCATGGAGGCGATCACCGCTGAACTTGCCCAAGTGACGATCGCATTGGCGGCCAAGGAAATAGGTGATGATAACGCGAGAGAAAGCGAAAAACTTCAGCCGAGCATAGCGTCGCTGCCGAAACCGGCGAGCGGAGCGGATGCGTTTACGTTCCAACTGGCAAGGCTCAAAGCTAACCTTGAATCGCTCAAGGCTGGTGTGCTGATAGCGGCAGCCCGTTCGACAGCGGATCAGAAACTCATGGAACGTGCTCCGCTCGATTCGGCTCGCCAGCTCTATCACATGGGCAGGCTCGTTAAGTTAGAGTATCTTGCTATATTGCAAGATCAGGTCGCTCTTTGTGGATCGGCGAGCGAGTTTGCGGCGCAGAAAACGCGCCTTGAACGCTATATGCTTGAAGCTACTAGTGGGGAAATATTGACGATAGCGAATCCATTGCCGAAGCTCGGCGGTTTAGGCAGCAATGGAACGACATTTTCTGAGACCGGTGTCTAAGTAATAGCAATTAAAAGTTAGTTCATATTTTTCTTTTGACATTTTTTTAGAAAAGTTGTATGCTTAATTAAGGAAATAAAGGACACCTTTACCGGAAGATCCTCAAAAAATGAAGAGGGCCTGACGGAAAAGGTGGGGTGTGTCTTGGCTTGTACAAACATATTATAAGGTTGATGCATGAAAAAGAAACAGATTGCGCTGATCACGATATTTGCCATCATCTTTATCCTGGCGAGCGTCAAGGTTATTACGATGTTGAGCGATAAAGAGACCCGCGATCGGCTCATCGCGGCCGCGCGCAGGCTTCTCGACCGCCCCGTCAGGGTCGAGATGGATAAGCGTCCCGGTTCATCCGTCCAGGCGCAAAAGAAGATACCTGACGAGATCCTGGTTGACGATTTTGTGATAGGGCAGACGAGCGGTGTTTTTTCGCAGCGCAAGAACAGGGTCGGCAGTTATCAGGGGACCTGGGCGATGCGCCCGAGCTTCTCGATCATTACCAAGACGGACAAGGTGCGGCACAACCCGAAGGGGCAGTCACTCGTTATTGATTATCGCAAAGAGAGCGGTTGGGCGGGATATTACTCGCTCCTTAATAATATTGACGTTACGCCATATAATACGCTCAGTTTTTGGGTGCGGGGCGAGAACGGCGGCGAAAAGTTCGATATCGGACTCGCCGATGCCCGGATGCAGGCGCTTGAGATAGACGCGTTCTTCTTAGGATGCGCGACCTCGTTTATAAAAGACGGTTTTGTGACTAAGGAGTGGAAAGAGGTTAAAGTACCGCTGGCGCGCGCCTCTTCAGAAATAGATCTCTCGAAGATGGGTTCGTTCGTCCTCTGGTTTAAATACGGCGGCGCGGGCAGGATCTATATACAGGATATCAAATTCAAAAATGACCCCGAGATCGCGAATATCGAGGAGTATAACGCGCCGCAGGCGCCGCGGGATTTGGTACATCCGCGCTCGCTTTGGGTATGGAAGATCGATCCGGTCAGCAACAAAACGCAGCGCAAGGATCTCTTCCAGCTCTGCAAGCGCGGCAACATTGAGATCGTTTATCTCTTCTTCCCTGAATTTACGGAGATGCCTGAACCGCAGTATCTTGCCGCGCTCGCGGAGTATCTGAAGGAATCCCACGCGCACGGTATTAAAGTCGAGGCGTTGACGGGCAATCCGGTCTGGTCGCTCGCGCAGAACCACCACCTCCTTACCAACTGGATAAAATTCTTCCTCGAGTACAACAAAGACAAGCCCCAAGAACAACGCTTGGACGGGATCTCACTCGATGTCGAGCCGTATTTGACCGCCGAATGGGAGAAAGACCGCGAGAGGATCAAGCGAGACTATATTGAGCTCCTCAAAAAGTGCCGAAAGCTCATCGACAGTTATAAGCAGGATTTCAAGGTTGGCGTCGCGATCCCGTTTTTTTATGATAAAGAGGACGACGGCCAGTTCGAGCGCCAGATCCTGCAGCAGGTTGATTATCTCGCCTTGATGGCTTATTACGACATCGCGAAGGATATTATCGATAAAAGCGTATTTCATGTGAAGCTTGCCAGTGAGATGAACAGAAAAGTTTTTATCGCGCTTGAAACGCAGGATCTGGTTGAAATGCGCCAGGGCAAGCGGCGCAATACCTTCATCGAAGAAGGGTGGGAGGAGATGGAGCGCCAGCTTGACAAAGTGAAGAAGGCGTTTATGCTTGAACCCGGGTTCGGAGGGTTCGCGATGCATCATTACGACAGCTACAAGATCATGACGAGGGGGCGCAATGTACCGACGAAGGAGCGCCTCGATAATTATGTTATTAAAGCCCGGAAAGCAAAAGGCGAAGTACTCATTAATGGAAAACTTGATGGTTGGGACCTGAACACGCCGTTTGCGGTCAATGATAAGAAGCATATCGTCTACGGTAGCGGCGCGTGGACGAGCCCGCAAGACCTCGCGCTGAAAGTTTATACGATGTGGGATACCGGCAATTTCTATATCGCGCTCGATGTTACTGATGATAAAGTTATCCAGCAGAAGAGCGGCGCTGATATGTGGGAAGGCGACCATGTCGAGCTCTGGCTTGATGTAGATCTCGAAGGCGACCGCACCGAGGCGATGAATTCAGACGACGATTTCCAGATAGGGTTGAGTCCCGGTAATTTTTCCGATATTCCACCCGACATCTATATATGGACGCCGACCATACCGGAAGGTATCAGGTATAAGGAATTGATCGCGATCGGTGCGTCGCGGACGACGACCGGGTATGTGGTGACCGCAAAGATTCCCAAGGAAGTCCTCTTTTGCAATGTGCAGACGGCGCGGGTCGGCGTCGAGCCAAAGCCGGGCGGCGCTCAACAGATCTTTAAGATGGAATCCCAGGCGCTCTTGGGTCTGCAGAAGGGTTTTAGAATGGGCATGATGATCGATATCGGTGATACCGATGACCTCGCGAACCCGATGAAGTGCCTCCTCTCCACATCTATTGAGAGGATCTGGGGGGATCCGACGAGTTTTGGCGTTGTCGAGCTGGAGGGCGATGAGTCATGAGAAGACGCATCCGAATGATCTCTGGTTGTGTGGCGGCGATTTTTTTAATGATGTGCGGCTGCGCGAACGCGAAACCGGATGAGCTTAATGACCTGCCGGGGTTACCGAAAGACACTAAACTCTTCGCGAGCGAGCAGGCCTTCGGCTATCGCGGCAAGATCGGCGCGTTCGTAATACCCCCCTCGCGCATCGGAACCTATTTTGATAAAACAGTCTATTATGACGGCGGTGACCTGCCGGGGCTTCCCCCGGGAGCGTGTGCACCCGATCTTCAGTCGATGAAGGTGCAATATGTTAAGCCCGACAAAAAATCGTTCTGCGGGGCGTATATGATCCTGCTTGCCGATATGTCGACATATAAAACGCTCACATTTCTCGTCAAGGGCGAGCGTGGCGGCGAGAGTTTCGAGATCGGGCTCAATGATGTCATATCGAACAAGCGTGAGGATGCGGTCTACATCGATTCGGTCAATCGGTACCTCGAACACGGCGTCACTAAAGAGTGGCAGGTCGTAAAGATCCCGCTCGTCGATTTTTATGGACCGGATATCTCGAAGTCATACAGCCTGATATTCGCTATAAATGATATTAGTGAGGGGACGCTTTGGATAGACCAGATCAGATTTCATAAGGATGACCTTGCCACGCGCGAGCGCGCCGATTTCATTAAGCAAAAAGGGTATTTGATGCTCGATGATTTTAATTCGTCCGACCTGAATCTTCTCGGGAGAAAGACGAACGCCTATAAAAAACTTCCTTCGGTTTGTATCTTTGAGAGGGACGACCGGATACGTTACGGGGACTCCGGTAAGTCGCTCAGGATCGATTATAAAAAAGAGTCGACGGGCTGGTGCGGATATTATACGATGCTCAACCAGATCGACGGTGAATACTATGATTTGCGCCCCTACAAGGCAGTTTCTTTTATGATCAAGGGGGCAAAAGGCGGAGAACGTTTTGAAGTAGGTATGGCCGATAAGAACTGGGTTATCATCGGCGATTCACTTAAGGCCGGTTCGGTCACGAAGTATCTCCCCAAAGGAGTGACGGCCGAGTGGCAGGAGGTTATTATACCGCTCGAGGATTTCGGTCTTCTTGATTTTTCTGAGATGGGTTCCTTTGTTATGAATTTCAACGAAAAAGAGGAAGGGACCGTGTATATAGATAACCTTAAATTCTATCTGAAAGAGGAGAAAAAATGATGAGAAAAGCCGGTTTTTCTGTTGTTACTTTCTGTTGTATAATTATTAGTTTAGCGGCCCGTTCCTGGGCTGCCGAACCATTCTATGTGGATCATTTTGAAAAGGGGATCAACGTGTTGGGCGGGCGTACCAGCGTTTATGAGACGGCACCCTCGCGCGCGATGGCGACCACGACCGAGCGGGAGCATTATGGCCCGGCCGGGAATTCGCTCGCGCTGCGCTACGATAAGCAGAATGCGGGCGGCCCCGAGAATGCCGGCGGCTGGTGCGGATATTATACGCTGATTAAGACCGGCGGCAAGTACTTTGACGCCTCGAAATATACCAACATGACGTTCTGGGTCAAAGGAGAGAAGGGCGACGAGAATTTTAAAGTTGGCGTGGCCGATAAGCACTGGGAGGGCGTTGGCGACTCTGTGAAATCGGAGGCGATCGGCACATACCTTAAGGAGAAAAAGATCACGACAGAATGGCAGCAGGCGGTTGTTCCGCTCGATGTCTTTTTTGTCGATACCAAGGAGCTGGCTTCTATCGCTATCGCTTTCGAGGGGGATTGTTTTCCCGAGGGCAAAGGCAAAGGGGTCGTTTATATAGATGAACTTGCGTTTGAATAACACCTACTAAGGAGAAGAGCGATGAGCATCAAAGAGAAAATGAAGACGGCACGGGTGATCGGAGTCGCGGCGTTCAATCTGACCTGCCTTTTTTGCATAATCTACGTCATTGGCATGACGATAGAAAAGAGGCAGGCGGTGAGCGCTGAGGCCGACGCGAAGGTGATCAATACGTTTGAGCCGGTCAAAAAGACGGCTGATGGTCCGAAAGCGGCCCCCGCGACGCAGGTTCAGGTGGGCGGCAAGATCATCATGGTCGATGATTTTAACGGTGATGAGGTCAAGAACTTCCTGGGCAATAAGACGAACGTCTATGTGAAGGCGCCCTCGAAGGTCATGATCGCGAAGAAAGACGATACCGTTAATGGCCTGAAGACGAAAGTCCTTATGATCAAGTATGAGAAACAAAACGCGGGAGGCCCGGGCGGAACGGGCGGCTGGTGCGGTTATTATACGCTACTCAAGAATGATAAGGGCGAATACTTGAACGGCACCGATTACAAGTACATCACCTTTTGGATCAAAGGGGTCAAGGGCGATGAGAACTTCATGGTCGGGCTTGCCGATGAACACTGGGATAAGATCGGCGATTCGCTTAAGTCCGAGGAGATCACGAGCTATATAGAGGGGAAAAAGATCACGACGGAGTGGCAGAAGGTTAAAATACCGCTGAGCGTTTTTTTCCTTGATCATTCGACGCTCTCATCGATCAGCATCAGCTTTGAAGGCGACTGCTTCCCGGAAGGGTTGGGGCAGGGCGTTGTTTTTATCAGCAACATAGCGATCGAGAAGTAATATTGCGGATAGAGGGTTTAGCGCATCTGAGAGCGTAACTGTAGCGGAGGCGTAAGCCTCCGCTACAGTTTACCAAAGCGTTGGTAAATTTTATTATGCTTGCATGAAAGATAAAAAACAATGAAGCCCGCTCTTACGGGTTTTATAAAGGTCCTTGTTTTATTCTTCGTTATCTTCTCGGCGTGTCACGCGCGCGCGGAAAAAGGCGGTTCTTTCAGGTTATCCGCACCGGATACTAAAGAACCGCCGCGTGCTGTCTGGGTATGGGACGTTAAGATCGCCGGTTCAAAAGAGGCGTCCGCGCGGCTGATAGATTTCTGCCGTTCCCGGAACATCGGGCGTATCTATCTGACCGCATATGCCGTCAATGATTTGACCAGCCAGGGCTTCCGCGCTTTTAACCAATCAGCTCATGCGGCCGATATCCTGGTGCACGCGCTCGCGGGCGACCCCCGGTGGGGCGTCGAAAAATATCACCAGCAGCCGTTGCGGTGGATTGGGGATATCATCGCTTACAACAGGCGCGTGCGCCCCGAGGAACGGTTTGACGGCATCGAGAATGATACCGAGATTTATTTATTGGGCAGATACTGGGATGATAATAAGGAGAGCATCCTGAAGGAGTATCTGGACTTAAACCGTAAGATCATGGATCTCAAGGAGATAGAAGAGTCAAAAATCACCTATGCGTGCGATATCCCTTTTTGGTATGATGATGACGAGAGTATGGTCGTCACCTGGAACGGGCGGACTAAACCGCCGAGTTTCCATCTCCTGGATACGGTCGACATGGTGACCGTGATGGATTACCGGAACTTTACTGACGGTCCCAACGGGTCGATAGAGCTGGTGAGAAAAGAACTCGAATACGCGCGTCTTGCCGGGAAAAAAGTTTACGTGGGTCAGGAGACCCAGGAGAACCTCTATCCGGAATACGTCACGTTCGCGAAAATGGGAGAAGTTGATATGGAGGCGCGTATAGGGCAGATCGTAGCGGCCTATCGGGATAATCCGGCGTTCGCCGGCATCGCGATGCACCATTATATAAGCTATCGAAAACTGGTGGAAAAGAAATGAAAAAGGCTTGTATACTGAATTTTCGCTACTGGGTTCTGGGGTTCGCAGCTTGCTGGCTGTGGGTTGCGGGAGCTCAGGCTGACACCGTCTATCTAAAAGGTGGCGCGATACAAAAGGGGCTTGTGGTCGATGAGTACGCCGACCGCTTTATTTTCAGTACCCCTGACGGCGAAGAGCAGCTTTCGCGCACATCGATCGATGAGATCTTTTTCGATGAGCCGTACCGGAATTACGTTTATCTCGGCAAGAAGGCGGAAGGTGAAGGCGATTTTTCTCGCGCGCTTCAGTTCTACCGGCTTGCCCTCGAGGCTGACCCCGGCTTTGTCCCTGCCCAAGACGCGATACAGTCGATCGAGGAAGCGCGCTGGCGGTATCAGCGTTCCTGGAAGTACCGGGAGCTCAAAGAGATGCTTCACCAACAGCTGGGAATGGGATTGACGAGTGTTGCGGGCACCGTTGTCGTTTCTGGCCGGGATCTTCGTGCCCCTGCCGCCGGGACGCTGGAGCAGGGAGATATCCTGATCAGCTGTTGGGCGACCCCCTTAACGCGTGCCGGGCTTAAGCGAGCTTCATTGGCGCTGGTAGGGCTTTCAAATACCGCCGCCAAACTCACCATCGAGCGGGAGCTCAGGGTCAAGGCGGCGCCGATACAGGAATTGTTTGCGCCGGTGCTGGTGACGATGGAATACGATGGTCCCACCGTCAAATCGTTCCGGAAGGGCGGGGCTTTTGAATCCGCAGGGCTTGCGGCGGGGGATATCATCGTAAAGATAGACGGCCGGAGCACGCGGTATATGACTTTGGCACAGGTGCGTCAGCAGCTCTTCAGCCTGGGGAAGGATAAAATTCTTTCGGTGAGAAAGGCGGTTACCCTGATGCGAAAAAAGAGCGAGGATCTTCCGCTGCGCACCGCGGTGTGGGCATGGCATTCAAAAGAGCTTCTTCTTAATGACGTAAAACGCGCTGAATTTTTTGATTTTTGCTCCCGCAAAGAGATCGGTATCGTCTTTTTTCAGCTCCAGTACCAATTCCTTCCCGATCCGCACGGGGGGGCTTTAGTCTGCCGGCTGCTCTATCCGACCCGCCTGAAAGATTTTCTCCGGCAGGCCCACGCCCGGGGACTGGTGATCTACGCTCTTGACGGAGCATCCTCCTTTTGTCTTGAGCGGGAACATTATAGGGTGCTGGCGCAGGTAGCGTCGCTGCTGGCTTTTAACCGCGAACATGAATCTGCGGAACGTTTTGACGGGGTCCATTATGATAATGAACCCTATACGCTTCCGGGATTCCAGTTTAATCAGCGCCAGCAGATCATTGATGAATTTCTCGCGCTGAACCGGAAGATCCGTCAGCTTATAACCGATTCCGGCGCGCTCTTTGAGTTCGGGATCGATGTGCCGTTCTGGCTTGACGAATTTGACGGCCTCGACCGGAAACTCGTCGATATTTGCGATAACGTCGGGATCATGGATTACCGCAATTTTTCTGAGGGGCCGGACGGTATTATCGAGCACGCGTTACCGATCCTTAAGTATGCCTCACAGGTGAACAAGAAGGTCTTTGTTGGCGTTGAAACCTCGCGGTATCCGAAGCAGGAGGTTTTTTTCGTCTCCTGCCTTGAAAAAGAAGCATTTAACCGCCTGCTTACCCAGGAGAAGAACGCGGACGTTCTGCAGAATTTTATTTTTGAGGGGTTCGGTTTTAGGGTCCATTCCGCGCGTTCTAAGGTCTATCTGGGGCTCGTGAAGCCCGCGGGGGTTGACGGAGTGCAATTCGAGCGCGCGCTTGCGCATCTGGGCGGACGGTTCGGGCGCATCGTGAAGCCGGCGGATAAAGCTCATGCCGACGACTTGATCTTCGATATGGTCAGCGATGCGGGGGAGAATGTCGAATTCAGGGATGTTCAGTGCCATGAATCTCAGGGGGCGGATGGAACGGCCTGCCTGCTGCTGTCAGCGCGCGAAGAGATCCTGGAGAAGCTGACCTTTGCCGGCATGAGCGAGGCTGCGCTCGTGGCCGAGCTTGCTCTGGCGAAAAAGGCGTTTGCGCCGTACCCGGCATTCGCCGGGTTCGCGATACACCACTACAAGAGCTATAAAGAGATCTGCGAAAGGAAGCAATAGGCCGCTTAAAACGGCAATAAGTGTAGTGCAAAATTTAATTTGACAAATAAACCGCAGTATGTTAAATCTAGAAGCTCCACGTATAACACGGATATATATCCCATAGATCCGCGACAAAGAAAGGAGAAGTACAATGAAGGTGATCGTGTGTAAGGATTCAGAGGAGATGAGCAAAACAGCAGCTAAGATTTTCGCCGAGAGGATCAGAAACAAGCCCAATATCGTGTTGGGGCTCGCGACCGGCGGTACCCCGGTAAAAATGTACAAAGAGCTTATC